>JAHECH010000457.1 GCA_024641835.1 Deltaproteobacteria bacterium | reverse complement strand
TCGGAGACCATGGCCGCAGAAGTAGGGTGAAACAGGGAGACACCGACAGATCCTAGGGAAACGAAAAGAAGCAGAGTCAAATAGGAGGGTGCTATCCCTATCAGGGACATGAAGATGGTGGCGAGCAAGGGGCCCCCAAGAACGAAAAATCGAGTCCGATAGCGATCAGCGATATACCCTGCTGAAGGTTGGACCATAAATGCAAGGAAACGGCTGAAACCTACAAGGAACCCAACCTGGGTCAAGGTGAGTCCCATCTTGTCCGCAAAGACAGGGAGAAGAGGGATCAAAAAAGAGGCATAGAAATCCCCTGTGAAGTGTACCAGGGACAAGGCAAAGATGACTCTTGGATCAGCTTTTACTGACATATGGGTCAGCCTTCACGGACATATGCGTCAGCTTTCTCGGACATAAGGGTTAAGTCACTTTCAACAAGTCATTCCCGCGCAAGGGACTGTGTTATAATTAAAAATTGACAGCCAAGCGGACTTTTTACTATTATTCCCCCCTAATCTCAAGGAGTTCCCTGGGAGGAGAAAAAAATCTCGTACAGGTCATGGACATTATCATCGGTTCCGATCATGCTGGGTTCGGATTAAAAGAGGAATCTCTCATCGATGCTGACCCTGAGGTGGCAAGAGCCATCCAGTCGGAAATCATACGGGAGAAAAATACCCTCGTCATGATTGCCTCGGAAAACTATGCCTCCAGGGCGGTCATGGAAGCCCAGGCGAGTGTGATGACGAACAAATACGCTGAGGGCTATCCCCATAAGAGGTACTACGGCGGCTGCGAGTATGTGGATGTTGTTGAAAGGCTGGCCACGGAGAGAGCTCGGAAACTCTTCGGGGTGGAATACGCCAATGTGCAGCCCCACTCCGGCTCACAGGCCAACATGGCGGTCTATCTTTCCTTTCTGAAGCCGGGAGATACCATTCTGGGCATGGACCTCTCTCACGGAGGTCATCTGACCCACGGAAGCACTGCTAATTTCTCAGGTAAGCTCTTCAACGCTGTCCACTACGGCCTGAGCCCGAAAACGGAGCTCATCGATTATGACCAGTTGAGTGATCTCGCGGAAAAGCACAAGCCGAAAATGATCATAGCCGGCGCGAGCGCCTATCCGAGGATCATTGATTTCCATAGATTCGGTGAAATCGCGCGCCGCCTGGGGGCATATCTCATGGCGGACATTGCCCATATCGCGGGACTCGTCGCCGCAGAACTCCATCCATCGCCGGTGAGTCATGCGCATTTCATCACCGCTACAACCCATAAGACCCTGAGGGGACCGCGAGGGGGCCTTGTCCTTTCTGAGGAACAGTACGGTCGTGCGCTCGATAAGGGTCTATTCCCCGGCATTCAAGGAGGCCCGCTGATGCACACGATCGCTGCCAAAGCGGTCTGTTTTGGAGAGGCTTTGAGACCCGAATTCAGGGAGTATCAGCGCCAGGTGATCAAGAATGCCCGCACCCTTGCCGATGAGCTCATGGGCTACGGGTTTGATCTGATTTCAGGCGGCACGGACAATCATCTTGTCCTCATGGATCTTAGCGCACGAGGGCTCAGCGGTCTGGATGCTGAAAGGGCTCTAGCCCAGGCTGGCGTGGCAGTGAACAAGAACGTCGTGCCTTCTGATAAGCGAGGCCCTCAGGTCACGAGCGGCCTGAGAGCAGGGACTCCTGCTTTGACGACGAGAGGAATGAAAGAACCGGAGATGAAAGCCATTGCGAATATCATCAAGAGGGTGCTGGAGAATTCCAAAAGCGAGAAGGTGATTCAGGATGCCCGTGGCCAAGTCTCTGATCTATGCCGAAGGTTCCCCATTTATGAGTTCCTTGAAAACAAAAAGGGCTGAAGAAAAGGTCATTCACCCAAAGGAGGGGAAGTCATCCGCCCGGCCTTCCTGGCCCGAGTATTTTATGGCGATCACCAGCCTCGTGGCCAAGAGGTCCACCTGTTTGAGGCGAAGCGTCGGCGCTATCCTCGTGAAGGACAAGAGAATTCTGGCGACCGGCTACAACGGCGCTCCTGCGGGATTGAAACACTGTGAAGAAGTGGGGTGTCTCAGGGAAAACGCTTCCATTCCCTCCGGAACGCGCCACGAGCTCTGCAGGGGACTTCACGCAGAGCAGAATGTCATCATCCAGGCAGCGTTCCACGGGATCTCCATAAGAGGAGCAACACTCTACTGCACCAACAAACCTTGCGTCATCTGCTCTAAGATGATCATCAACGCAGGGATCAAGAAGATCTACTATGAGGAAGGATACGATGACCCGCTTTCAGACCAGATGTTTGCTGAAGCAGGACTCGAAGTCACGAGGTTAAGAACATGAGATGCCCCTATTGCACAAAAGTCGAAAACAAAGTGATCGATTCCAGGTTGAGCAAGGATGGCCGAACCATCCGGAGGCGCCGTGAATGCATTCAATGCGGCCGGCGCTTCACCACCTATGAGAAACTGGAAGAAGTGCTTCCCATGGTGGTCAAGAAGGACGGGAGGCGAGAACCCTTCAACAGGGAAAAGATCACCGGAGGAATCAAGAAAGCTTGCCAGAAGCGACCCGTGAGTATCACGAAAATTGAGGAATTCGTCGACTCTCTAGAACTTTTTTTCCAGGAGCTGGGCAAAAAAGAAATCGAGAGCAAGGAGATAGGAGAAAGGGTCATCAATGCGCTGAAGGAGTGGGATGAAGTGGCCTATGTCAGGTTTGCTTCCGTGTACAGGCAGTTCAGGGACATCAATGAGTTCATGGCGGAGCTGGAGGGCATTCTCAAGGCAAGAAAGGAAAAAGAGCTGGGGAGCAAGTGAAAAGTGATTTTCTCTTTTCTTCAGATGGTTCATGATTGGACGATAGGGATGAAAGGCTCATGAGGGAGGCCCTCCGCTTAGCGCGAAGAGGGCTGGGACGGACTTCTCCGAATCCTGCGGTGGGTGCGGTGATCGTTCGCAACGGGGAAATCATCGCCGGGGGTTACCACCGGAGAGCGGGGAGCCCTCACGCTGAGGTGGAAGCGATCGCTAAGCTCGCTAAGCTGGGGAAAAAAGCGAAAAAAGGAGACACCCTTTATGTAACCCTGGAGCCGTGCAATCACCATGGAAGAACGCCGCCATGTACAGAGGCTATTCTGAGAAGCGGCATCAGGGATGTGATGGTGGGAATGAGAGATCCGAATCCCAGGGTTACCGGCGGAGGTTGTGACTATCTGGCGGAAAAGGGTGTGAAGGTTCGCGTCGGGATCCTTGAGCGCGAATGCCGGCGTATGAATGAGTACTTTGTCAAGTTCGTCACCACGGGGAGGCCTTTTGTGGCGGCGAAAACGGCACTCACCCTGGATGGGTGGAGTGCAACCTCGACCGGGCATTCCCAGTGGATTACCAACCAAGAATCGCGGGAGTTCGTCCATCGCCTCAGAGACGTGGTTGATGCGGTGATGGTGGGCATTGAGACGATTCTCTTTGATGATCCGTCGCTGAATACGCGATTGAAAAACCGGAAAGGCAAAGATCCCATCCGGATCGTTCTCGACACGAACCTGAGAATTCCGGACCATGCAAAGGTGCTGAAGCAGGGATCTCAGGCCCTGGCCCTGGTCGTCGCTGGGGAGGATGTGCCTGCGGAGAGACAGGAGAAGGTCAGGGAGCAGGGTGCTTCCATCCTCCTCTGCCCGGCAAAAGAAGGCAGGATTGACCTTCAGGTGTTGATGGACAAGCTCGGTGCCATGTCTATCACGTCTATCCTTGTGGAGGGTGGGGCTACGCTCATGGGGGCGCTGATCAGGGAGAAGCTCATCGATAAGTTCTATGTTTTCAAGGCGCCGAAAATTCTTGGCGGAAGCGACGGCATACCCATGGCGCTTGGCCCTGGCCCGAAAAAGCTGGATCAAGGTCTAGTGCTCAGGGACACGGAGGTGAAAAGATTCGGTGACGATCTCCTCCTGATAGGGTATCCGGAATACGGAGCAAATGACAAGGGTCTCACCCCATGACGGAAACTTGCTTAAACCAAGCGCTAGGGGTGCAGTCAGTGTCATTGGAGTAATGCAGCAGTGTCAGAACGGTCCAGGGTACACGGTGCACGGGGTATGGAAAACCGGAAAGCTCAATGAACTGCTTCTGGCCGTGACCCGTGGACCTTGTACCTTGCACCGTCCGCCATGGCTTTCGGAGAGCGGCCGTGGCCATGGCACGTGAGCCAGGACATCTGGGCGTACTCGGCAGGGATACAGTATGTTTACAGGACTTGTGGAAGGAACCGGCAGAGTGAAGGAAATGGTCCGTGTGGGCGGGGATATGAGCCTAACGGTTCAGCCTCTTTTCCCGATGCCCGATATCCAGGTCGGGGAGAGCATCAACGTGAACGGTGTCTGTCTCACGGTGACAAGCGCCAAAGGGAAGGCCTTTACGGTAGATGTATCGGCCGAGTCCCTCTCCCGGACGACCATGGGCGGGCTCAAAGTGGGTGATGAGGTGAATCTGGAGAGAGCGCTTCATCCGACGGATCGCCTGGGGGTC
>JAHECH010000456.1 GCA_024641835.1 Deltaproteobacteria bacterium | reverse complement strand
ATACCCGCCAGACTGCAAAGCAGCCCGCACAGCGCAAACGCGTAGAACTTGTAAATTCGAACTGGCAATCTTATCAGCTTAGCTGCCTCCAAATTCCCTCCTATGCTCTTCAAACGAAAGCCGAAAAGAAATCTGTTGAGGAGCATTCCAATGACGATGGTAACCACGAACATCCATACAATCTGTCCCGGAAAATTAAAAGGCAACTGGAACCCTGCTAGTCCCCTAAAAAATGCAATCGCGTCTTCATGCCCTGGAGGCAGCATGAAGGCCGGACTGATGGCCCTTGCATTGCTTATCATGAGTGATATTCCCTGAGCTATTGTCATAATCCCTAACGTCACAACGAATGATGGAATGCGTATATAAGTTACAAGAAAGCAAATAACCCCACCGGCGGCCACACCCAGCAAGAGGGCCAAAGTAAAAGATACATGTGGATCGATGCCCTGAAGCAAAAGAATGCCGAAGAGCATGGCACCCAGCCCGTAAATTGCCCCAACGGACAAATCGATCTCTCCGGCAACGATCACCAATAGCTCACCCATTGCCATAATCGCGAGAGAACTCATCGCGCGCAAAAGCCCTAAGATATTCCTCGTGGTAAGGAAATACGGATTGCCAAGCGTGAACAAAACCACTAGGATTAGAACAGCGAGCATGACGCCTCGAGTTCTGGAAAATGACAGCCATCCACTCATATGGCTCTTTATTCCACTCTTCATTGTGCCTCCAATACGCACTATCTTTTTGAGGTGGTTATCTCTTATCTGAGCTCACTTTTGACCATCCCTAGCTCCTCTTGCAACATCTCCACACAGCATGCTGATCTTATCTTTTGTTTTCGTTTCCAAAAGTACTCTGTGCGTAGAACATCAAACCGACTTAGTCATTCTTGTAACCATTGCCGTGAAGGATTAGGTCATAGTTCATAATATCTTGCGGCGTCTTAGGTGTTCGAAATGAATTGCCCCGTAGCAAGCTACGGAGTATCAAAAAATGAGAATAGCTCCAGCTGCAACTCTCGCCTATGAAGCTTTTTGTAATCTTTTTCGGTTCTGCCTTGGTTCTTTACGTAATTCTTTATGGTGTCTTCATTCCCATGGCGGCCAACAGTGCTGATGAAATATCCTTTGGTCCAGAATTCTCCACCCCACAATTGCCTCTTGACTGTGGGTACTCTCTTGAATATCTCTCTGGCCGTTATGCTTTTAATTATTCTCACTATTCGCGTTGGACTATAGCTCGGAGCTGACTGGAGCAAAAAATGAACATGCTCCTTTTCGACCCTGATCTCGATGAAGACGATTTCGTACCGCTTCGCAATCTCCAAACACACTTCTTTGAGAATCGAATCTACCTCTTCCGTAAACACTTCCGTAAACACAACCCGCCTGTATTTGGCAGGGCATACGAAATGATACAGCAATATTGATACGTTACGCTGCTTATGGACGTATTCGCTCACATCATAATGCTAACATCATTCAAAAAGCCGAAGCAAGCTTCGGGGAACTGACCCCAAAGGGATTAGAGCAAAGGGACAATGATTCGAGCTTTGAGTG
The DNA here is from genome assembly GCA_024641835.1 of Deltaproteobacteria bacterium. Classification (GTDB taxonomy): domain Bacteria; phylum Desulfobacterota; class DSM-4660; order Desulfatiglandales; family HGW-15; genus JAHECH01. Next base: position 2,959 of record JAHECH010000456.1, on the reverse strand, counting down.
AAACAGAAAAGGGCTTGAAACTTTTCTTGTGTGTTTTATGGCCAGCCTTTTCGCAGATATGAATAAGATCGTAGTTACGTACTGACCTTGGAAGCTACCTCCTAGTGAACCATGTGACACCACCGGCCTCGATCTTGCCATGGCGCTCAACCTTTCAAACGAACGAGCACTCTCTTCTTCATCTCGCTTCTTTCCACCGAAAGCCCGTCCCGCGAACTCGCAGAAAACGTTCAGGTGGTTATAATAGGATTTGGCGTCTCCACGTGGGCAATCCACACAGAAAATGTTAGTGTCAGCCATTTAGCGGCAGGTTGGTCTAAACCATCTACTCGCTGTTCTCATCCAATGGAAAACCACTAGCCCATTCCATCTCCAGCCGGCTCATATATCTCTACTCTTCATGTTAGCTCTCAGTTGTTGAGTCGCTTGATAATCTACCTTCAGAGCTTCTGGATCTCTTATTGGATCGCCCTTAATCACCACGCCATATTTTCCTTCAGCTCCTTCTGCACTAACGTATTCATCACGCACATCTTTTTTGACTAGTTCCGGGTCTCTCTCCAGAGGATCTCCCCATCCTCCTCCCGCGTGAGTTACATAGCGGAACACGGTATTTCTTTTCGTATGCAATACAGGTACACGAAGAGGATAAAAGTACTCGCCATTCCTGTCCGGCAACTTCGTAACTGGGTTAAGTAAACCTCCAACCGGTATCCCCTGCGTGTATACCTCCTCATCCAAACTAATCAGATCCTTCTGGCTAGAAACGTCAAACGCCTCGGGTTCAAAAACCCAGGTCCCCCCGGTCATTCCATCTTTTCCGCCATATACACCAAACCCGCTCACCATCTTGAAATGCATACAAACAGAATAGTGCTCACTTTCAGAAAGCCAGAGACTATCTTTCAGAACACTAGCCCCCCCCCGGTGCTTTCCCGCCCCACCCGTATCAGGCAAATACTCCTTCCGCAGAATCACTACTGGAAAGTCTGATTCGATAGCCTCAGTAGCGGGGTCTAGATTATTCGCCAAAGCAATAACGTTGTAACTATCCGCGTCCCCTTTCTTCGTAGCCCCCCATGCTCCATGTTCTCCTCCACACTGCGCCGAAGTCACCCAAGGGATACCTGTTTCTGGCCAAACTCCATTAGCATTGTGAAGCGCGATAGTCCCAACTTCACCAGCAACAGCATCCTCACCTAAAGGCTCCCGCAGTGCTTTTAGGATCGACAAATACAATGCTACTGGCGCTTCCGCGTTGATCATGACAACACCGTCTGGCGGAAGCGCGCTCACAATCGTACCTGCAGGTAAGACAATATCGATCGGTCTCAACGCACCAGATGTGATCGGGCCATGAGGATCAAGCACGAACTTGAATGCCGTGCCAACAGCCGTCTTTGCATCCAGCCAGGCGACGTTCAGGCTAGTCCGAGCTTGCCGTGAGGTGCCGCTAAGGTCAACCTCTGCTTTCCTTCCTCTAATTGCTATCTTAACTCTGATAAGGTACTCCTCACTATCATCGATTCCGTCACAGTCAACGAGATCCTCACCCTCATATACACCATCCGGTAACCTTTCGATGCCTCGTTCCATGGACTCAGCAGAAACATCGCATGCATACCGCATGGCACCAAAGTATGACTCTAGCCCGTAACCGTCTATCGTCTCCAGAATTAATCTCTCGCCAAGGATAAGATTCTGATAAATTGCCTTTGTGTCGGGCAAAAGAACCTCACCAAACCGCGTGTTATCAAAAAACAATTTCCATGTCGGTTTATATGGCTTATCGTCTTGATAAAGTAATTGACCACTCAGCACCAAGCCGTTTTCATAAACATTCTTCTTTGCGGGACTGAAACCACCAGGCACACTGCCGCCCATGTCTAGAATATGGGCTTGAATGTTGACAAAACCGACCAAACTTCTTCCCTTACAGAAAACCGGCCGTACATAACAGCAGTCATTGACATGGGTACCTGTCCTATACGGATCGTTAGCAACAAGTACGTCACCAGGCCTTAGGTTTTGGACGCCGTATTCCTCTACGATATTGCTCACGGCTTCAGGCATATTGAAGATAAAAAGCAGTAAACTATTACTTACGGCAGGCATAGGGTAATCCATTTCTGGCGGACCCGATATGGTGGCAGAAAAGTCATACCAGTCACGAAGTATAACGGAAAAGGCCGTAGTCAGCAGGCCTCTACACATATGTTCAACTATGAACCGGAATCTATTAGCCAATACAGTTGCCGTGAATCTGTCACTACAATATCTATTTTTGAAGTTCTTGTCGCTAAGATCCTTCAACAGGTCCTCTTTCATTGTTGGGAACTCCTTTCTATAATGATTTCTCCCAGTTCTCCAACAGTCCCAGTTTGTCCACTCATAATTAGCGTCGTAGACATGGGCTCGCGTATGATGGCCGGTCCGATTATAATATCTCCAAAATACAGGCTGTCCCTTTCGTATTCACAAACGTCTACGTCCTGTTCTGCTAGGAAGCGAAGCTTCATAGTTCTTTCTGCTGCGACCTTTCCTTTACGTCTTTCCGCCCACTTCTCGTACTTTACTTTATCCATTGCCAAGACTGCCTGTGTTCGATACGTGGCACTGACGACTGGCATATGTTCGAACTTGTTCCCCCAGCGTTTTGCATACTCTATGTGAAAAGCCTCAATCATTTTCCTGATGGATTCACCCGTAATCCTGCCTGCTGGAACGCTAACAAAAGGTGTCTCCCATGTCTGCCCAGCCAAATGTCCATCAAAGCTTCGAACAGTGAGGGCTTTACCGGGATCATCAAGATTCCTTCGTAGATCTCGCTCCATTTCTTCATATATTACATTAATTCTATCGGCGGCTTCAGGTGACAAACGAACATAGGCGCTTCGGTTTCGTGTAAAAACAAGGTCCGTGCTCAATAAACCTAAAGCAGAAAATAAGCCCGGCATCG
>JAHECH010000455.1 GCA_024641835.1 Deltaproteobacteria bacterium | reverse complement strand
CGTTGGTATTGATGCAGTCCGCCAGGGGAACATGGTGACTTTTTCAAAGCAAGGAAAGGTATTCTTCGGCGAGGCGGAGAACCGGGTGCCCTCGGAGCGTGTCAAGAGTGTGCAATCTCTTTTCCAACGCGCCGGAATTGCGTATGAAACACCCCATGACATGATCCGTGCTTTGTGGTGGAAATTCATGATTAATGTCGGCATGAACCAGGTCTCTGCCGTTCTAAGAGCTCCATACCGGGTCTTTCATCATTCGAAGGAGGCAAGAGAGCTCACTGAAGCGGCGATGAAAGAGGTCATCGCCCTTGCAAAAGCAGCTCACATAGGACTGACGGAGAAGGACATAACGGATTTCTACCCCTACCTTTTCGCCATGTCTCCTGACGGGAAGACCTCCATGGTTCAGGACGTAGAGGCAAAGAGGAAGACCGAAGTTGAGATGTTTGCAGGAAAAGTGATTGACCTTGGCCTCAAACACGGCATCCCCACGCCCGTGAACGACACCCTTTTCCGGCTCCTAAGGGCGATGGAGTCATTGTGGTTCAAGAATTGACGAACTCAATAGGATCCCCGGAGCGGATCGCCCCGCCCTTCAGCACCCTGGCGAACACACCCTCCCGCGGCATGATGCAGTCTCCTGCCTGGTAGTAGATGGCGCATTTTTTGTGACATTCCTTACCGATTTGAGTGACTTCCACGATCACCGAATCCCCGAGCCTAAGACGCGTCCCTATGGGTACGGTTTTCCAGTCAATACCCTCGGTAGCGATGTTTTCGGCGAAATCCCCGAAGGTGACATCCAGCCCTCTGGAACGGCTCTCCTGAATGCTCTCCGAAGCGAGAAAACTGACCTGCCTATGCCAAGGCCCGGCATGGGCATCTTCAGCGATCCCATGGTCTTCGATGATGCGGACCGAATCCACAGGCGCCTTTCTTGTGCCCTTTTTCTTGCTCACCGCAATAGAAACTATCTTCATCGCTCACCCGCTTTCAGATTTTGACTTCCAGGGTGATCAGATCAGAAAGGGTGTAAGAGTTCAGCTTTTCCAGCATCGCCTTCTGCGTCTCTTCCCAGATTTCCCGGGTCCGGCAGTCTTCATGGCGATTACAAACCTCGGGCTTTGAGGTGCACTCGACGAGGTTCCCGCCCCCCTCAAGCAGGACCACAATCTCGCCGATTCTAATATTCTCAGGGGGCCTGGCAAGCATGTAGCCTCCGCCCGCTCCTCTGGCACTCTTGATATACTGGGCTCGCTTCAAGGGTATGACGATTTGTTCGAGGTATTTTAGTGAAATGGATTGGTTCTTGGAGACTTCTGAGAGCTGAACAAAGCCGTCCTTGTACCGTTTGGCCAGTTCGACCATCAAGCGGGTTCCATATCTGCTTCGGGTTGAGAGCTTCACCCATAGCCCCTTTTATTAAGTCATAACAATATATTATATCAACATACCTTACCCCTCGGCAGCACCGTTCGGCATGCACAAGGATTCATGCTTTTATTTCCTACTTATGCGCTATAAAATACGCTGGATCGGGCAATTGTCAATAGGACCCATCGCCTTTCACAAATCAACTCATGCGCGTTTACTCCTTCCCAGTTTTTTAATCCTAGCTCTTTACTAGGAGAGAATGGTGATTAACATACCCCATAATGTGCAAAGGGAGGATGAGCCATGTACTCAAAAACAGTGATGGATCATTTCAGGAGTCCTAGGAATGTCGGCGTGATCGAAGGCGCTGACGGTGTTGGTGAGGTGGGAAATCCCATCTGTGGTGACATGATGACCATCTACTTGAAAATCAATGATGAGCGGATTGATGACATCAAATTCCAGACCTTTGGATGCGGTGCAGCGATAGCCGTCTCCAGCATGCTGACGGAAATGGCCAAGGGGAAAACAATCGAAGAGGCCAAAAAAATATCCAATAAGGATGTAGCCGAAGCCCTCGAAGGGCTTCCCAAGAACAAGCTTCATTGCTCTAACCTCGGGGCTGATGCCCTGCACATAGCCATTAAAGATTATGAGAACAAAAAGGCAAGCAGAGAAAACCCTAAACAAGAAAAAGTTGAACCTACTCCGGGCCGTGTAGGGGAGAAATGCTACTGCCCGTATTGCGATGCGGAAATTCCTCCAGGTGAAAAATTATGCAAGTCGTGTCAGTTGAGTACGATTGAGGACCATCGTTCAGAACAAGGGGAAGGAAGGTAATGCCCATGAAAATCATCAATCTGGATCATATGTCGGCAACTCCTCTGTTGCCCGAAGTCCAGGATGCCATGATAGAGGCGATCAAGACAACCTATGGGAACCCGTCCAGCCAGCACAAGCTGGGGGATCTGGCCGCCACCGCTCTCGAAAAGGCACGTGAGTCCGTTGCCCGTCTCATCCATTGCACAAGTATGAAGGAACTGGTGTTTACATCAGGAGGCACTGAATCCGTGAATCACGCGGTAAAGGGCGTTGCTATGGCCAAAGCGGACAAGGGGAAGCACATCGTCACGTCCAATATCGAGCACAATGCAGTGCTTAGAACCCTGAGAAGGCTGAAAATGATGGATTACCAAGTGACATCCGTGCCCGTTGATTCCAAGGGCCGACTCAACCCCATGGATGTGGCAAAAGCCATCAGGGATGACACGATCCTCGTATCCATCATGCACAGCAACAACGAAATTGGAACCATTCAACCGATTGAAGAGATCGCAAAAATCACCCGGGAGAGAAAAGTGCTCTTTCACACGGATGCCGTTGACTCCGTGGGCGTCGTTCCTGTTGATGTAGAAAAGCTTGGCGTCGATCTGTTGAGCTTTGCGTCGAACGCATACTACGGTCCCACAGGTGTGGGGGGTTTATGGATTCGTCGTGGCACGACCGTATGGCCGCTGTTGGATGGGGGCGTACAAGAGAACAATAAGAGGGCTGGTACGGAAAACCTCATAGGGATTATGGGTATGGGTGTTGCTGCAGATCTCGCTTTGCGCGATATGAATACGCGGGTTGCCCATGCGAAGAAGCTCAAAGAAAAACTGCTCCGGGAGTTACCCAATTACATCACGGAGTACATGATCAATGGGGATCCCGAAAACAGCTTACCCCACCTCCTGTCGTTTTCAATCAAGTACATTGAAGGTGAGAGCATTGTGCTCATGCTGGACGATGAAAGTATCGCCGTTTCAACCAGGTCCGCATGCGCTGCCGGCGCGCTGCAGGCATCCCATGTTCTTCTGTCCATAGGCCGTGATTTTGCGGATGCGCAGGGCACTCTGGTCGTCACCTTTGGCTTGGATAATAAAGAGGACGATGTGCTCAAGTTCCTGTCTGCCCTAAGAGAGTCGGTGCGAACGCTCAGAGAGATTTCTCCTCTGGTCGCCAAGGCAGCATCGGCCTGATGATTTCGGGACTTAAATCAAGTCTCTTGAAAAGGGTTTCCCCTTTCGCTGGCAGGGAAAAAGGCGTGAAAATCGACGGGGTATCGTTTGGCCGGTGAGCCTCATTCCTACGTCTTCTTCTCGAAAAGCTCACCCAGTTTCTTCTGTAGACTAGCCTGGGACATGGCTCCACGGGCTATGTAAGCAGCTTCTCCATTTAAGAAAAAAATGATCGTAGGAACGCTCCGGATTTCATACTTTTCGGCGGTCTTGGGATTGTCATCCACGTCGAGTTTGAATACGGTTGCGCTGCCCTCATTCGCCTGTGCAAAAGCCTCGAGACCCGGAGCCATTTGATGACAGGGTCCGCACCAGGGAGCCCAAAAATCGACTACTACGATTCCCTTTGCTTTCAGAACCTGGTCGTCAAACTGTGAATCTGATAAGGCCACAGGAGCGCCTGGAGACATTCTTCCGAACCTCTTGAATAATCGGGCGGGCGAAGCCGGATTATACGGGAATGGAGCGGGTTCATCAAGAACAAACTGCGAAATAACCTCTCCCTTGACATAACCTTTCTATTTTCCTATTCTTATTTTATGCAAGTGGAGAGCGGGTGGCCAAGACAAATCCTCGGGACACCCTTTCCTGCCGTCAGAGGTTCTTTCTTCCATGAGAGTCCGGAAAAGGGAAATCCCTCTCCGGCAGGGCTCGTGCGACCGATGAGATGCGTTCGTTCGTGTTCCTTTTGCCCATGCGCACGAACCCGAGAGAATAGACAACCTGTCTGGCACCTTTTTACCCAGCCCCTGCCACATCGTGAAATGAGGATTGAGCTCAGGCGTCCGGATGGGCCTGTAGGAGGTTCTCAGTGACCGAATTGTACATGATCAACGGCCCCTTGTCAGGCCTCACCTTTGAGATCGAAGATGACATCACCACGATCGGCAGGAGCTCAGGCAATTCGATCATCATTAAAGATCTATCCATTTCCCGGAAGCACGCGAAAGTCACCCTGAGCGGAGACAAGTATTTCATCGAGGACCTGGGCAGCCAGAATGGCACCTGGATCAACGGTCATTCCATGGACCCGGGGTACCAGATTCAACTGAAAGAGGGGGATTTCATCTCTATTGGCAATGTTTCTATGAGCG
>JAHECH010000454.1 GCA_024641835.1 Deltaproteobacteria bacterium | reverse complement strand
TGTTGATCAGGGTCCAGCTTTTCCTTCATGCGGGAAAAGCTCTCATCCAAAATGTTCTTGACCTCAGCGCGTCTCTCCTGGTGAAGGGCTTCCAGCTTCTTATCCACCTCTCCAATAATGGCCTTGAACTCTTTTTGTTGTTCTTCGGTCAAACCGAGTTCTCTGGTCAGTTTCTGCAGAAACAAAGCCCTTCTTTCAGCGGGATCGTTCCAAAAACGCTCCAACCCCTGTCTTTGATACAGCTGAGTCCCCAAGGAACCGACCAGTACGCCCAAAATGAACACGACAACGACCCCTATGATCAATCTCCATCTTTTCATCACTACCCCTCAAAGCCAAAGAGTTCTGTCAAAGTCGGCTTTTCCAGGTCTGCCGTCACCGTTCCCAGGTAATCGTGGGAGTGATCAAAGTCCATAGTCACCAGAGCCACCGTTAACACGAGAACCAAGAGACAACTTACCGGCACAAGCCGCCACATCAGGTGCTCGAAGGCGGGCCAGAAACCCACGTTTGCCTTTAAGGGGCCGATCTGGCGGATTCGCCTCATGACATTGGACCGGAACTCATTTCCGGCGCCCTTCCTCTCTTTCGCGAAGTAGGCGTCACGGAATGCTCTTTTCAAAGATTCCTTTTCGGAAATCCGGGATCTCATTATGCTTCCCTCCCCTCTCCCATGACTCCTCTGAGGAGTTTTTCTAGCTTCTTTTTCGACCTGAAGGATCGGACTTTGACATTGGCCACGCTCCATCCCAGAAGTTCTGCCGCTTCCTTCACTGAGAGCCCCTCCAAGTACACCAGTTCGAGGACCATCCTGTCCTCGGCGGACAGCTTGCCGAGAGCCCAGTCAAGCAGCTCTCTCGCCTCCTTTTGAGAACCTTCTTCATGTCTCACCTGCTTCGATTCTTCTGAGATCACTTCGTCCAGCCATTCCCGGTGCCCCTGAGCCAGCGCAGACATGGGGACTTCCTTAGATCGATACGCCTTTCGCCAGTAATCGTAGCAGGCTCTCACTGCTATTGAGGAGAGCCATTGACTGAAATTGCTTTTCCCTTTGAATGTGGGCAGAGACTGGTATGCCCGTACAAAAACATCTTGAGTTGTCTCTTCAACATCGTCACTCGGCAAATGCTTTCTTACGATCTTTTGCACTAGAAGCTCGTGTCTTCGAAGCAGGGACTCAAAGGCATTGACGTTTCCGTCAAGAACCTGGCGAATGATTTGAGCATCACTGGGCCTGAGCGAATCATTTTGCATTTTGAGCGGTCACCGGACTAACCTTTAGGTGACTTTCTACCACAGAAAACCATGAACAAGAAGCGGATCTTTCAAAGGGAAAACCGGCTCCGAGGTTTATTCCTTCGGGTTTTCAGGCCGAGCATGAAGATCTTTCATTTTTCCATATCTCTGCGCTTTACGCTCCTGCAAGAGTTGCAAATGTTCCGGACTCAGGAGGTTCTTTCTCGCCTCTATCATCCTATTCCTGAAACCTTCCCTCTGCTCCTCATATTTGTTTATGATATTAATGAGTTGCGCCTGCCCACTCCTTCTTCCATTCCCCGATCACCAAAACCACGTCCAAAAGGTCTTGCTTGTGCCACAAGTGCCATGGCAAGAACCATCGAAGCTGCTACCAGTCCTGTCATTAGAGCTTTTGCTTCATGGGTTTTCCTCCTGTCTCCGTTTTGGTCACTTCCGCCAAATTTGCCTTTCATCGTTAAAGTCGCCATCTGCGCTGAAAAGGTTACAAAAGGATTTTCTGTAACCTTTTCTGGGAACCAGACGACTTTCAAGAAAACAGGGGAGACGACATACGGCGATGCTGCGGAGAGGCTCAACGTCAGACTTCCCACCGGCGAATTCGGGCGGGTGATGTTGAAGTATCAGTATTCGATGTCCCCCGGCGGCAAGCGGATAGGAAACACGGGTGGAGTGGAGGTTCGGAAAAAGATGTTGTATAGTGTATATTTTGGTGAGAGGGAGATTTTTGCCGGACTCGATCATGAGCAGAGACGTGCGAGGATTGCCCATGCCTATGAGGCAATCCAGGAACGTTCATTTGGGTGATTGATGAGACGCATGGTTAAGAGAATTGTGGTAACACTAATCGTACTGAGTTTCGCCGCCGCCGGGATGGTCTGGTATTTTCAACGTGTAGATGCCCAGACCACTTCGTTCCGCACAGTCCGGGTGACGCGTGGCGACGTGCTGGTCGCCATCAGCGCCACAGGGACCGTGGAACCGGAGGAGGTAGTTGACGTCGGCGCACAGGTCGCCGGGCAGATCCTGTCGTTCGGGAAAGACGTCAACGGCAAGACGGTGGACTACGGATCGGTCGTGGAGGAAGGTACAATCCTTGCCAAGATCGATGACTCGCTGTACCGGGCGGATGCGGCTCAGGCGGACGCGCAGGTCGAGTCGGCCCAGGCGGGTCTGCAACGCGCCGAAGCCGACCTGGAGCAAATGAAGGCAAAGCTCCAGCAGGCCGAACGAGACTGGCACCGAGCCCAGAAGCTCGGGCCCTCTGAGGCGTTGTCGCAAGCCAGCTACGATGCCTACCAGTCGGCCTATGAGACGGCCAAGGCAAATGTCGCGGTTGGTGAAGCGGCGATCCTCCAGGCCAAAGCCAGTCTGGCCCAGGCGGAGGCAGTCCTCCAGCGGGCGCAGCGGAATCTTGGCTATTGCACGATCAAGTCGCCCGTCAAAGGGGTCGTTATCGACCGCCGGGTGAACATCGGGCAGACGGTGGTGTCCAGCCTTAACGCCCCCAGCCTTTTCCTGATCGCAAAGGACCTCAAGCGGATGCAGCTGTGGGTTGCCGTCAACGAGGCAGACATCGGCAAGATTCACGCCGGCCAGCCTGTCGCTTTCACAGTAGACGCTTTCCCAGGCGAGACGTTCCGGGGTGAAGTGGGCAAGGTCCGCCTCAACGCGTCCATGACGCAGAATGTCGTGACCTACACGGTGGAGATTATTACCGACAACTCGACTGGCCGCCTGCTGCCGTATCTGACCGCTAACATCCAATTCGAATTGAATCGTCACAACGGTGTCCTGCTGGTGCCGAATGTCGCGCTGCGGTGGAAGCCATCAGGCGAGCAGGTCGCGCCGGAGTTTCGGGAAGCATTTGACAATCATGCCGCGCAGAAGGGAGGGTCTGATGGAACTGATGGAACTCAGCGGCCTACCTCAAGACCTGCGGAGGCTTCTGCCGGGACTATGAGCCGTGGCATCATCTGGGTGACCGAAGGAGAGTATGTGCGGCCGATCCGTGTAGGGCTAGGACTGACAGACGGCACCAATACGGAGATCGAGGGTAACGGTTTGACCGAAGGGCTGGAGGTCGTCACCGGGCTGCAGATACAGCAGAGCGGCCAGACAGCCACCAACAATCCGTTCACCCCGAAATTTCCGCGGCGCGGCGGCGGGTCTCGATAGGCGGAGGACCGGCTCTCAAGGAGTAATTCGGCTCATGGAACTGATCGAACTGCACAACATTTACAAAACATACCACATCGGTGAGATCGCCGTCCCCGTGCTTAAGGGTGTTTCACTGTCGGTCGGCCGCGGGGAGTTGGTTGCCCTGATGGGTGTGTCCGGGTCTGGGAAAAGCACACTGATGAACATCCTCGGGTGCCTGGACCGGCCGACTTCCGGCGAGTACTGGCTCGATGGCCAGGAGGTGTCGGGTCTGTCCCCGGATCAGCGCGCCCTTGTACGAAACCACAAGCTCGGCTTCGTTTTCCAGAACTTCAACCTCTTGCCTCGCACCAGCGCCCTGGAGAATGTGGCAATGCCCCTAGCGTACACGGCCGACCATCTGTCCGATCGCGAGGCCCGGCGGCGGGCAGAGGAGATGCTTCGTCGCGTCGGGCTGGCAGACCGTCTTGAGCACGAGCCCTCGCAGCTCTCCGGCGGCCAGCAACAGCGCGTGGCGATTGCCAGGGCCCTCGTCAACCGCCCTTCCCTCGTTTTCGCTGATGAGCCGACAGGCAACCTGGACTCTCGCACAAGCGAGGAAGTCCTCCGCATGTTCGAGCAGCTCAACAGCGAGGACGGCATCACCATTATCCTGGTCACCCACGATGCAAATGTGGCCCAACATGCGAGGCGCGTCATCTGCATCCATGACGGCGTGATCGTCGATGGTGCTTCTGCTGCCGTCGCGAAACCATCGGAGCCGCAGGCGGGCAGTCCACCCTCTGCGGTGGAAATAGGAGGTGCCAGATGAGGGGATACCGCACGATCCGAATGGCAATGAAAGCGCTGCGGCGAAACCCCATGCGTGCCATGCTGACGACTCTCGGGATCGTCATCGGCGTGGGAGCCGTCATCGCCATGATGGAGATCGGCGCTGGATCCTCTTCGGCCATCCAGAAGAGTATTTCCAGCATGGGAGCCAATGTCCTGCTGGTCCTGCCCGGCACCGCCGCGAGCGGGGGCGTAACCTTCGGCGCGGGCAGTGTCACGACCCTCACCCCGGGAGACCTTGAGGCGATTCTCCGGGAGTGCCCTGCGGTTCGGAATGCC
>JAHECH010000453.1 GCA_024641835.1 Deltaproteobacteria bacterium | reverse complement strand
CGTCTATTCTGGCTTTTCTCGGCATGGTTTTGAAACTATCAAAACAGAATAGACAAGGCAAGTAATAAAATCATAGACGTCCCCCTTATACAAGCAAGGCAACGCCGCAGATGATGCGTTGATGGTGAATCAGGGAATTGACAATCCATCGGAAGTATAATAAGAAGCAAATCAAATGGCGAAGAGTAGAGAGGTTTTTAACAGCGAATAACCTACATCTTTTGGCTGTGGTGAGACCATGGGTGTGGCGGCAAAAAGCCCCCGTTCGAGAAGAGAAGCGCTTATCGAGTGGGGGCTTTTGTTTTTCCTGGGCCGTGAGGAGGTTTCCTGTGGCAAGAGAGAGACGCAAAGGCCTTGACAGAAGGCTGAATAAATCCAAGAGAGAACTGGTTGAGCGATTAAGTACAAAGGAGGTCCTCAATGAGCCTTGGGAGCAGATCATTTCGATTTTCGACGCGATTGATGAGAAGGTTTACATAGCCGACCCTGACAGCTACGAGATCCTCTACGCGAATCCTGCAATGAAGAAGCTCTTCGGCGAAAAGGTCTTAGGCAAAAAGTGCTACAAGGTGATGCAGAGGCTTGATGAGCCATGCGACTTCTGTACAAATCATCTGATTTTTGGGGAGAACCTGGGAAAGACCCATATCTGGGAGTTCCGGAACCAGAAAACCGGCACGTGGGTGCGCTGTATAGATAGAGCGATAAAGTGCTGGGATGGGCGAATGGTTCGCTTTGAAATGGCGATCAACATCCACAACCGAAAGATTGCCGAGGAGGGGCTGAAGGAGAGTGAGGAAAAATATCGCCAATTGGTCGAAAACATCCATGAGGTTATCTATACGACTGATAGGGATGGAATTGTCACCTACGTGAGCCCAGCCATAGAGCGCCTCACAGGTTTTACCCCATCAGATATGGTGGGACGACATTTTTCGGAATTCGTATATGAGGAGGATTTGGGATACCTCAAAAGTCGCTACGATCATGCCCTTGAAGGCCAGCGCAGCCCGACCGAGTATAGGGTGCTGACAAAATCCGGAGGGTATCGCTGGGTGAGCACATTCTCCCGGCCGACTAGGGAAGATAACAAAAGTACCGGGCTTCAAGGGGTAATTTCGGATATCACTGAATACAAAGAATCAGAGGCTACACTCCGAGAAAGAGAAAAAGAATTGAGAACCAAGACGGAAACCCTGGAAGAAATGAACGCTGCTTTGCGGGTTTTGCTGGAGAGAAGAGAGAAGGACAGAGTCGAGATGGAGGAAAAAGTTCTGCTTAATATAAGGGAACTTATTAATCCGTACCTGGAGAAGCTGAAGAAGGGTAGCGCGGATGAAAAGCAGAAGGCTTGTCTGGGAATCCTTGAGTCAAACCTCAATAGCATCACCTCTTCATTTTCACGGGATTTACGTTTCAAATACCTTAGCCTAACCCCCACTGAGATCCAGATTGCAAGCCTTATTAGAGACGGCAGAACCACAAAAGAGATCGCTGAGTCAATGAATCTCTCCAGCCGAACGATTGAGTCTCACCGGAAGAATATCAGGAGAAAAATGGGCCTAAAGGACAAGAAGGCAAATTTCAGAACAACGCTCTTGTCCATCCAATAACCTCCAATTCCCCGCCCTTTTTGTAAAGAGACAGCGAGGCATTTGCGAAGGGCTTTCAGAATGGGTATATTGCCTACCCATTCTATAGCCAATAATTGCGTCTTGTTCTTTTAAAAGGCTTCTGGCAGATTTCAAAAGCATTTTCAGATTTCTCTTCCATCATAGCTGCCCAGTTCCATGTGCAAGAGGCTTCCAGAAACGTAAGCTGACTGCGCATTGTTGATTCGTTTAGGTTGTTGTACAGTCGCACTGACTTTCAAAAACGTACAGGGGCTCTCATCAGGCAGCACCAAAATGTCCCACATGAATGAGGGCTAAGATTTTTTCTCGTGGCCACCGTGAGCGGCAGGAATACCGGGTCATTCGTCAGTTCCAATGATGATCCTAGCTCGAACACGAACAACCCCTCAACTGAAGAGCAGTACTCAGGCGCCTCAGAGAGAACACCACGGTGTTACCTTTTTCAATGTGTCCGCGAGTGGATGAGTCTGCTAAAAGGCGTTCCACACAAACCCTGATGAAGGAGTCGCATGGTCAGAAGTCAGTGAGGGTGCGATGCCGCATTTAGAAGCTCGGTAACTCGTATGTTGCATGCAACCGCGCCGCGCTTTTTTGTTTTCGGGGCAAAAGAATGCGTAGGTTTTTGCCAATAAGTAGAAACTTATTTCTCATAAAAGAGGAGTTTTCTTCATACTCCTGGGCGGGCCTTTTTCTTGATAGGCTAAGTGTTTGAATCTTAATGCAAATCTATAGCATTGCCGGGTGGATGACATAGCACGATTTTCGCATATACGCCATTATTCGGCTTAGGCTTTACCGGTAAAAAACACTCTTTCATCCTGTCGCGAGGGGGGAGTTTCCTATGGTGGGGGCCCTCAAATACACCCCGCGCTGCTCCGGGCCGGCTTCGAAAGCTGGCCAGGAGCGGAAGATCGATCCGGATTCAGGTATCCGTAACCTTGTAAACCAAACAACCTAACCTGCCACGATATACCGGGAGATAACGGATCCAAAGCAAACTCTTCTCCCGATCATTCAAGCCCCGCAGCTAAGAGAAGCGCGGGTTCCGTATCAGAGAGAAGAAACCTGTCCTATTAGATAAAGTGCCCTAGTGCTTGATCACTAACAAAGGGGCGTGCTCCCTTTACTTCTGCTGATTTCTTACTCGAGCACTTTGGTTTCCCGCTTCAGCAGAGTTGCGTTAAACGCTTTCCTTCGGGAAGAGGACTCAGGTATGGGACGTAGAATTCCGATCATAGGTTTCCTGTTGATTGTGATGGTAGGGCTCAGCCTACTGATGGTGAAAGACAGCTATGCCCCCATCGTGGATGACGATTTCTCAGCCTCCATGATCGATCGGAGCAAGTGGAGGGATCTTGAGCTCGTAAGGCGAATCAAGAACGGTGTGTTTGAGTCGGAATTGACGGCCTATGGTTCGTGGACCAACAACTCTCTCCCTTTTGTCGATCAGAGTGGGGTAACCAGCTTTCAGGCTGACGTGACAGTTAAAGAAGTCGTGAACAACGGGGCTTGGCTGAGAGCAAGACTCAACGGGAACTTTTACAATGACAGTCCGATTAGCTACATCAACGCACAGATCGGCATAAAACACACACAGGACGGCAGGTTGGTCGGATACTACGGGGTGGTGAGGTGTTTCGACCAAGAGTGCGGTCCGAGTCCGAGCAGTTCTCAAACCCTGGTCTGGGAGGAACCGTCTGATTGGACAGTGAACCTGGGCGATACCAAAACCCTTTCCATGGTCTGGAATGGATCCACGCAGTTTACGTTTAAATTCGGGGGCAATACCGTTGTTGTTGATGCTGCCACGCTTCCAGACCCGGCACCGTACTTCGGCCCTATAGAACCACAGTATATGGGAAAATCACTTCAGACCCGAGTGAGCCACCTAACCACTGAAACCGGCGGCGGCTTCATCTCAGCGACGTTTGATAATGTTTATGTCAATGAAAGTGAAAGCCCTTACGATGATTTTGAATCCGGTCAGATCAACCCGGCGCTATGGAATAACTGGGAAATTGAAAGGATGATAACTGAAGGGACGCTTGAATCTGCCATCGTTCGTTATGGCAGCAATGGCGGCAACACCATGAATTTCCTGGGTCCGAGCTGCGTGAGCGGATTTGCGGCTGATGTGAGGGTGATGGATGTGGACGGCAATGGAGGGGTGCCGAATGCCAGACTTGTCGGGTCGTTCTACAATGACGGTGTCACACCCGGGACCGGCCGAGCCGGGGACATCGTCGGCGTCGTTCAGCTTATGCCTGATGGGAGCAACCTCGGCGCGTATGGTTATGTAGTGCGATGTCTGAGCGGGGACTGCAATCTGCCCGGCGAGTCTCGGATCCTTCAACAGATACCCCTCGCCCAAAGTCTCCAGCTTGACCAACCTTATAGGCTCACTCTTGTGTGGGACAGAAGCCATGATCAATTCGTCTTCGGTTATGGGAATACGACAGTAACCAGCATGGCTCTTCCCGCGGTTCAAGGGCCGCCCAAGACCCCTTTAAGGGGTATCGGAACCCGGATAGCCGGTCTTTCATCCGGTGATCAATGGGGAAGCATCGCAGCACGGTTCGATAATGTGGTCGTCCTGAGCATGGAACCCGATACGGACGGAGACGGCGTGCCTGACATTTTCGACAATTGCCCCAACACGTACAATCCCGGGCAGGAAGATAGCGATCACGATGGCATAGGGGACGCCTGTGCCAATGACGATGACAATGACGGCATGCCGGATGATTGGGAACTCGCACACGAGCTGAATCCTCATGATCCAGCGGATGCTGCACTTGACACTGACCATGATGGATTGACGAACCTGCAGGAATACCTCCACGGCACAGATCCGAGGAACGCTGACAGCGACGGGGACGGGTTCAATGATGGTG
>JAHECH010000452.1 GCA_024641835.1 Deltaproteobacteria bacterium | reverse complement strand
CTCCAGTAACGTAGTCATAGACAATATAGATAATGTCCTCCTTTGAGTGGATGTAATTATAAAGAGTGCCCATGGTTACACCCGCAGCATCTGCAATTTCCCTCACCGTCGCGCCGTGAAAACCCTTTCTAATAAAGATCTTTATCGCGCCTTCTATAATCTGTTTCCTTCGCAAAATGATCAACTCAGCATCCCTGATGCGTGTTTCAACCTTCTTCTCTTGTTTCGCTACTTTTCCTTTTGGCTTTCTTCCAAATTGTGTTCCTCGAATGAAATCCATATGCATCATCCTCACAACTTTCTTTATGAACCTCCCTCAACAGGCACAACTGTCACGACACCAATCTTTTATCTCCCATTCCTGTCTGGTCTGTTGTTCTCTTTGGTGGCAAATGCCAGGACATCTTTTACCCCAATCTAAGCGTTAAATGTGTCATTACATCGTTTTCCTTGAAATCTGCAGATCAGAGCCTATCGCCCAACTTGGGGAATAAGTCGTCGAGCCCATGGTTTTTAAGTGCACGTAGATTCCCAGGAATCATCGGTTTCACTTCTCAACAGATCAGGTGCTGTAATACGAATCGGATAAATGACATCGTAACATAAAACACCGTTAGGGTAAACGATGTCGTGACACTTATCACTTAGGGCTTAAGAACGGTGAAATTTATCGACTCTTAGCCTCACTCTTACGAGCAACCTAACCCTTTTTAGGCCCT
The DNA here is from genome assembly GCA_024641835.1 of Deltaproteobacteria bacterium. Lineage (GTDB taxonomy): Bacteria > Desulfobacterota > DSM-4660 > Desulfatiglandales > HGW-15 > JAHECH01. Next base: position 3,813 of record JAHECH010000452.1, on the reverse strand, counting down.
CAAATCCCAATTAGGCTTTATATGCTGACCAGCCTCCATCACGGAACCAACCGCCGACCACAGGAAACATGGCACCGGTGATGTAGCGTGCTTTAGCTGAAGCGAGAAAAATCGCACAACTCGCTATATCCTCAGGATCGGACATTATTCTCATTGGGGTCCCTCCTAAAATGAAACTTGGGTCTCTCTGTCCTTTGCCAATCCGGTCCTTTATCAGAGGGGTTAGTACGCAACCCGGCGCAATCGCATTGACCCTGATGACCTAGCGAGCCCTTTCCCTCGTAAGTATCTGTGTCAACATATTTATAGCCCTCTTTATAGGACCGTATATCACGAAAGGGTACGGCGTCACCCCAGCGCAGAAGAAATATGTATGGCGTAACCTTGTCTCTGTTTGACCTTTTCCTGGCCCGCTCTTCTGCTTTACCCATAGACCACTTTGTGTCATGGCCTGTAACGGCCTCCGCAAACATATTACATAGCCAGCGAGTACGGTCCCCTTTAAGCTGAGTGAATATAGCTCTTTTATCTAATTGTCAACAAAAAACTGAGCGCTCACTCATTTTTTAGGTCAATTTGGATTTCTCAAAGACCAGGTGAACCATGCCCCTTTGACCTGCCCCCCAAAAACTGGTCCAGATTTTGAGATAGTTTTCTGAACAGTAAGACCCATGACACGACCGCAACCACCATGAATCGCGACCAGAATGTTTTCGTAATTCTTGTACCTGTGATTAGTCGTGTGGCGATGCTCTTGTTGCTGGAGTGAACTCGCTTTAACTGGGCCGGAGTATAGAGATGTTCGCCCTTGCGTGTCAAAGCGAAAGGAGTATCGCAAGAACGAGCGATTACCGACGAATCTGATCATATGAAAAAGCTACCTCCCTTTGAGCCTCATCGTGGAAAATGAGACTAAGGGAAAAACTCAAATTCAAAGGAGGTAGCCACTATGTATTATACAGGAATAGACTTGCACAAGAAAACCTCTTACATCACGACAGTGGATGAGCTGGGCAGAATCGTTGCAAAGGCCAATCTTGTAAACCATAAAGATACCATTATCAAGTACTTCAAAGAGCTCAAAGAAAAGACGAAGATTGTCATCGAGTCCATGTCCTCTTGGTACTGGCTTCATGATCTCCTGATAGAGAATGGGTTTGAGGTGGTCATTTCGAATCCGCTCAAGACAAAAGCCATTGCTTCAGCCAAGATCAAGAATGACAAACTGGATTCCCATATGCTGGCGCAACTTCTTCGCTCCGGTCTCATCTCTACCGTTCATGTGAGTAGCCTGGAGATCCGTAAGCTCAAGGAACTCTTGCGCCACAGGAATCGACTCGTTCGAGATGCCACTCGTGTAAAGAATCGGATTCATATCCTCTTAAGGAAGAACAACTCTCAGGCGCCCTTCAGTGATCTATTCGGTGCCCAGGGGTTGAAGTATCTCCTTGGGGTAGCGCTCCCTGACTATCAGCAAGCCCAGGTGGACACCTACCTGACACTCTATGACCATCTGGTGCATAGCATTGAGCCTCTCACCGAATCGATCCATGCCCTGGCAAAGGGAGATCCTACGGCGCGGCTACTCATGACAATCCCTGGCATTGGACCGATAGTGGCCATGTTCATTATAGCAGAGGTGGAAGACATCTCTCGTTTTCCCTCCTGTCGGAATCTGGCTTCCTATGCCGGGCTGGTTCCCTCTTTGGACTCCAGTGCAGGAAAAGATAGACGAGGGCGCATCACGAAGCAGGGATCTATGTATCTTCGAACTGCCCTGATCGAGGCTGCCCAGGTTATCCCCAGGATGAAGAACTGCCGATTGAACCTCTTTTTCAGAAAGAGGATCGTCAGTTCGGGCTATCAAAAGGCTATCGTGGCTACGGCCCATAAGATTCTGCAGTATGCATTCTACGTACTAAAGAATGAAACATCTTATCAGGAGGAATATCCTATTTGCGCGTAACCCGGTTTTCGACATGGCCCATGAAAAGTGAGGCCGACAATCTGATTGGGACGCCGATTATCGGATGCATGATATTGTGACACCCCTGGGGTGAACACGAATAGGTGTTTGGTGGTGAACCCTTGTAGAAAGCACTGGCCCTCCCTCCGCCAGAGATTTAACGTCTGGCTCCTGTCGGGCAATTAAAACTTTTTCCCTTGACGGGCGCTTTTTCATAGGTGTCGAAAAAGGCATTTTAGAAACATTTCTTCTTCGCACGTCTTTGGTTTCTACTCTGTTTTGCCGAGGGTCATGATTTTCTAGTTGCTGAAGCGTTTGCTCTGCAACTTATTGTAATCCCAGTCCTGCAGTATCGGAGGCTACTACCCCCATTGCCTCCTCTTACGTGAAGGCATCCCTTACACCGTAGTTGAGGATCTTGCCTATGTTGTGAATCATGCAATAGAGCATCCATTGGATATTCACCTTGATCTTGCTTCTTAGAGTAAACCGATTCATGCTTTTATGGATTTCAATGTTCGCAAACACCGGCTCAACAACGGCTAAACGTTGCGGATAGATCCTGCGCCCTTCTGCAGTGTCTACCTTTGCAGCCATGGCTTTGGTGAGATTGCCCGCAACACTGCCCACAGGAACCATGAGATACTTGCGTTCCGTTTCCTTACCCTTGATGCATCTGCGCTTTAGCTCACAACCCTCGCAGTGATCTCTATCCTTCCTATACCATCTGTAAATGACCCCGTCTGTAACAACTTCCTTCCTGTTGAGCCTAAAGACTTTTCCGTTAGGGCAAACATATTCATCTCTTTCCTCATACCGTTGAAAGTCAGCCAGGGTAAACAGCTTGAGCGCCCCGAGTCGGTTTGTATTTTTGACTCCAAACCTTGAGTCCCTCCTCCGAAAACGCTTATCAGGGATATAGGCGTCCAGCCCCTCTTCATCGCACTTCTTCAGGTTCGTTGGGTCGTGATAATTGCTATCTGCCGTGAAGGTCTTCCCAGCAAAATATTCTTCCCCACAACCAATCGCCTCCATGTTCTGTTTCGCACCATCCAGCACGGGCGGAATCAGATGATGATCTTGGGCTTCTCCAAAGACTTCCGCGTGAACAATGACTTGCTTCTTGCTATCCACGAGAGCCTGTCCATTATATCCTTGGACGATACCGTGTGATGTAACCATCAAAGATGACTCGTTGTCCGTCACATTACTCTTAATCTCTCGGCCCTGTTTCCCAATCTTTGCATCATGGCCTTTCAGCCATCTGTCAAGACGATCCGCTTTCTTCTGTAATTTTTCAATCTGTCTTCTCCTGTCTCCACCTCCCGAAGGGCGTCCTCCCCCTTCATCCTCATCTTCCATCTTGTCCCTCTGCTCTTGCTCTTCAAGCAATCCCTTCACCTTCTTTTCAAGATTGTCCTTTTTTCTCCTTAGCTCATGGATCGTCCCGCTCCACTCCTTGGACGCATTGGAACCAAGTTTACACCCATCCAAGGCAAAAAAAGTCCCCCCAAGCAATCCCTCCTCTTCACAAACCAACAGCACATCCCTAAACAGAGGTAGGATCTCTCCCTTCATCGATGAGACAAATGCCGCTACCGTACTATGATCAGGTTGCTGTCCGCAGGAAAGCGCCATAAACGTCACATTCTCTTTGCACGCCCGCTCAATCTGCCGCGATGAGATCAATCCCCTCGAGTAACTCAACAGCACGACCTTCAGAAGAATCTTTGGATCATACGCCTCTCTCCCCGTTTCATCATTGTTGTATCGCTGATCAAAGATGGAGGTATCGATGCGGGTTTGCACCAGAGTAAATCGCAAACTCCAAGGTCCCCGGCATCAAC
>JAHECH010000451.1 GCA_024641835.1 Deltaproteobacteria bacterium | reverse complement strand
AGCAAAGGCCTACCAGATTGATCCCGCGGGCGCCTTTGTCCTTCGCCAATTTGAGCAGATTCTTGTCCTGGGTAGCTTGACAGATCATCTCAGACACCACCGGGTTGTGACCGTGAACGACGATGTTCACCTGGTCTTCTTTTAGGACGCCCATATTGATGGTGGAAACCTTGGGTTGCGGGGTGCCGAAGAGAATATCCGAAACCTCTGTAGCGATGAGAGACCCGCCCCAGCCATCGGACAGGGAGTTCCTCATGGCCTGGAGCAAAAGACTGAGCCAGTCGTTGTCCACACCCATATGCGTCCGATGCATCATCTCCGAGGTTTCGCGGTCAATGCCCCTCGGCGTGATATTGAGCTTTTGCCAGACGTCTCTACGTTTTTTGGGAACCCGGGAGATGAGTTGCAGGTGATCCTTGCGGGTTCCATACTCCTCCTGCATGGCTCGCGCCAGCTCGCCTGCAATCTTGAGTATGTCGCCGGATGTATTGACGCCAAATTCAGTCGCAATCCTTTTCAGTTTTTCCGGATCTCTGATTTCATAACCCGGGGCCTTCCCTTCGGCCACTTTCAGCAAAACCTCCACGAGGTCGCGGCCGTGATCGGAGTGGGAGGCAGCGCCGGATGCCACCATGCGCGCAAAGTTCCTCGCCACGATGATATCCGCATCCGCTCCACAGACACCGCGCTGAGGCCCTTCGCCAAAGGGATCGACCCGGCAAGGTCCCATAATGCAATTACGGCAGCTCAGACCCATCTCACAATATCCGCATTGGGGCAGCTGTGCCTGATAACGGTCCCAGACGGTCTCGATCATCTCCTTCTCGGCTTTTCCGAGCATGAGCTGGCCGTCCAGAGTCGTGGTGTATTTTTCATACTTCTTGCTCATATCGGTCATGGCTCTCCCTCCTTCGGACTATAAGGATCTTTCCTTAATGCCCACTAAGGCTTTCTTCATGACGTTCAACGCAGCAAACCCCAAAGATTCAGGAATCCCACGTTCCTCAGCGCCTATGGAGATTCTTCGGGCTATCTCGTCCGTCTTTCGCTTTAACGATTTATCCGGCTCTTCAAATGTGAGCGCTCCGCATTTGCAGACCTCTACGCAGGCAGGAATGAGTCCTTGGTCTTGTCTTTTCAGACAGTTGTCGCACTTGACCGCAATAACTTTCCCAGGTGGCCCAAGACTGTCCTCATGGTACCTGATCACCCCAAAAGGACATGCCATAGCGCAGGAAGCGCAGTTGATGCAGCGATCAGAGTTGATGAGGATTGTATCCTTCTCCTTGTCCCGGTAGATGGCGCCGGGAAGGCAGGCCATCATGCAGGGTGCAGGATCGCAGTGTCTGCATCGATTGGGAAAGCCCTCCAGATAAAGACCTACACCCACATGAATTCTTGGTCTAGGTCTTGGGCTTTCCTGGACAGCGGTAGCCAAGTTTTCCGCCTTGGAGTGGGCGACAGCACAAGCAACCATACATTGCATGCATCCTACACACCTCTCCGGATGAATAACCACTTCCTTCATAGGCTTACCCTCCTTTCACAGGATCGTCTATAAGTTCAACAAGCGCTCTCTGGTCCCCCGCAAAAAGACCTACTGCTCTCAATGCACAGAAGAGCACAGGCGAAGCTGCTTGCCTGATCAGAATCGCTCATTTTTTTCCTACATAGACGGGAGCAATTGCTTGAAATTGAACGACGGATCCATGAGCCGTTCCTTGTGGTGGTTCACCGCTATCTTCCTTTGAATAAGGGAAAGGAAGACGCCGGCCTGCTCGATGTCATTGACCATCAAAAAGCCGACCGGGATCTCGTCCCGGAACACGAGCCTGCGATACGTCCCACGGCGGTAATCCTCCGCGCTGCAAATCTCGTAGTTTTTACTCGGGGAAGGATTGACGATACCGCCAGCCACGATGTCCATGCTGTCAATCCGAAATACATTCCTTCCGACGCTTCCTTGATAAAGCACCTTCCTCCCCGCCATGTTCATGCCGGCAATCACGCCCTGCTCAACAGCGACAGGCCAGATGGCATTGACTCGCCTTTCATCGTGAGCGATGTCAAAAGATTCAGCCACATCACCAGCTGCATAGATGCCGGGAACGGTTGTTTCCAAGTACTGATTCACAAGGATGCCATCGTTCACACGAATGCTTCCAGTTGGAACGAACTCAGTGGCTGACTGAACACCTATAGCAGAAATCACAACATCACACGGAATTCTCGAACCATCCGAAAGAAGAGCCTCTTTTACCTCCGCCTTGCCTCCTAAGGCTGTAATCTCTACGTTCGTAATCACTTTGATGCCCATTTTTTCTAAGTGTCGGGAGATCGTTTTTCCAGCTTTCTCGTCCACAATCACAGGCAGAGGGTGGCTGAGTTTTTCCACGACCGTCACTTGCAGACCGCGATGAAACAATTCCAAAGCCGCCTTGAGACCCACCAGACCACACCCCAGGACAAGCGCCGTTTTGGCGCTCGCAAGGGAATGGGCAATGCCCTCCACGTGAGCCTCGCTTCGTAGGTAAAATACATTCTTCAGGTCAGCTCCCTCCAGCTCAATCCTTTTGGGATTGGCGCCAGTGGCAATCAACAAGCGGTCAAACGAATAGCTCTTGCCCTTGTCCGTAACGACTTGCCTGTTCTCAAGATCAATCTGCTGCACCCACTCCCCGGCCACAGGCTGTATGCGAAACGAGGTGAAGAAGTCTTGGTCCCGAATGACCATCTGCTCCGGTCTGATCTTCCCTCCCAGGACTAGTGTGATCATGGGCCGGCAATAGGGCAGAAATGTTTCTCCGCCGACCAGCGTTATGGGTGAGTCGGGGTCATATCGTCGAATGGTTTCAGCGGCCTGCACTCCACAGACGCCACTGCCTATGACGAGATATTTCATGGCCTATCACTCCTTCAGGGGAACAAAAAACCCCGCTTTTCAACCTGAAAAGGGGGTTTTTGAACGATTGAATTCATGACGTCCTCGATCCCGAACATCGTGAAGGATTGAAACTTCTTCAGCTCGACACGATGAAAAAGGACATCCTGTAAAGGCGCAGTAGCCTCTAAGAAAGAAGCCCCATCCCTCCCTTTAGAGACATGGAGCTTGAGCAGAACATGGTCATGTGAAGTGCAGTGGGCTAAAGGGGTCGGTTCATGTCCCTCGTTAAATTAGAACTACCTGGGAGAGATCGATTTGTCAAGGGGAAAAGGGATGGGGGCCGATATTTCATTTGCTAGACGCTCGGATCCTGAACATAAGATGCCATCAGTTTAACCTGCGTGATGATTGGCCCGAATCAAACGGTTAACGCCGCTCCTGCACTCGCATGAGAAGTTGAAGCAGTGCCTCCACGTCCCCGCAAAGCCACACTTCGGCCAAGACCATGTCCTTTCCACATCGCCTCAGGGCTTCTACCCTTAAATAGCCGTCCACCAGAATATGGCAGGAAGGATCCGAAGCCACCACACTAACCGGCCGAATCTGGCCCCACTGCTCCAGGGACCGCATTTGAAAGCGGAGGGTTCAAGGTAGCCCCGGCATTCGATACGGAGTCCCTGGAGAAGCTCTTTACGCACAAGGTTCTCAACATGCTCTTGAGGAAAGGAAAGACCAGCGAAGAGGTTAAAAAAGATCCTCCAGAGGCGGACAAGTCCTCACGCACCTCGGTCTTTGGGAAGTCAACCCGCCACAGTTCGGGCGTTTCAAGCCCAGACTACCATCCTGGATGGCCAAAGCGCAGCCCCGATACACCGAGCCCTATATCGATTATTCAGCCCGGCCCTGGTGCGACTCGTTTATCTATCACGGCATGTGACTACCCACTATTTCAATCGTACACTTTTAAGCATACGGTCCTGCTGATCGGTCTGGGCCAGGGACTCGAAAGTCCCGCCTTCTGATAATGGGCCCCCGTATCAAGTACGGGGCAGGTTTATGTTGACCCTGTGTACCCCACGGACTCTCCAGCCTGATTTTCGAAATCCAAGGGCGAGCCTGGGAACGGCTATGGCTTCGCCCCACCGGTTTCATACCCCTGGCCACCCAACCACCCCACTTTTTGAGCCTGCACTCGGCCCGTGGCGGTAGGCAAGCCTGCCCTCAATTATCGCATGCCGGCGGAAACCACACGCCCACAAGATGGTGAGATGAGTTTAGCCTTGACCCACAAGGCGAAATGCCGTATAGTCCGAGCCCGAAAAAGGGAGTTCTTATCATCCATAGGTCTGGTATTCCGGCTCCCGTTGTGTTTCCGGATCGAATCTCAAGACCCTTGCTTCGCACACTTTTCCATTCTCAACCATCTTCTAACCTCCACAGGACAGCAGGAGACATCCATAAGTAACTAAACTACCCTCCTATGTAAGACGAGGGGTTTAAGAGGGGTCGATTTGAAATCGAGTGCCACTTTCTTTTCCCGATAGGGGTAGGGACATCACATTGGTTTGCGTCGCCCCTCCCTCCGAACCGGACTGGCGGATCTCCCGCATCCGGCTCTCCGGTTAGTGGTTTTACCTCCGCGAGGACTGGAGTAAAGTT
>JAHECH010000450.1 GCA_024641835.1 Deltaproteobacteria bacterium | reverse complement strand
GAGAAATTTCCAGCTCAAGGACGGTGGCCGGATCCGGGAAAGACTGCTGTCACTCTCGGATTACGACTACACCTGCACTTACACTATCCTGGAGAGCCCCATGGATCTGAGCGATTACGTCGCTACCTTGCGACTGTTTCCCGTCACCGAGGGCAACCGATGCTTCATTGAGTGGTCTGCGGAATTCGATTGCCAGCCGGAAAAGGTTGCCGAGTTGGCCGAAACCGTCGGCGGCGGGGTGTTTCAAACCGGGCTCGACGAGTTGAAGAAACGCTACGGGTAACGATGAAGATCACCGTCATTCGATCGGCCGTCATTGACGCCCCAATCAATCGGGTGTGGGCTGTCCTGCGCGATTTCGGCAGTCACGACCGGTGGCACCCGGCAGTGGCCCGCAGCCGGATGGAAAACGATGTCGACGGAGATGTGGTCGGGGGTGTGCGACGATTCAGTCTCACCGATGGCGCCGAGCTACGCGAGCAGTTGCTGCGCCTCAGCGACCACGAGTACACCTTCACTTCGTGCATCCTTGACTCGCCCTTACCCCTATTTGACTACGTGGCCACGATTCGCCTCAAGCCGGTGACCGACGGCAACCACACCTTCTGGGACTGGCGCTCGCAGTTTCGCGCGCCGGACGATCGCGCCGCGGAACTGGAAAACCTGGTTGGCCAGCAGGTCTACGAGGCCGGGATCACGGGGCTGCGGAGGTTTCTGGCCGAGCAAGAGGCGCTCCCCCGGCCCACAGCCCCCGAAGAGGCGACGGCAGTGCTTGCGGCTGTCGGCGGAGAGCAACTGCCTTCCAAGGCGGTCGTGGTGGCGGCCACCGGAGGCCCGGAAGTCATGTCCCTGAGAGATGTGACAGTCGCTGCGCCAGGACTCCGGCAGGTGCGCATCCGTCAGACCGCGATTGCAGTCAACTACCAGGACATCAAGCATCGCCGGGGAATCTGCGCGGGCTTTGAGCTGCCGGGGACACCGGGGATGGAAGGCGTGGGTGAAATCATCGACGTGGGGGAACAGGTCAATGGCTTATTCCCGGGTGACCGCGTAGTATACATGAGCCGAACGCCAGGGGCCTATGCCGACATCCGCTGTGTCGATGCAGACGCATGCATACGCCTGCCCGATGGCGTATCCGATATGAACGCTGCAATGTTGCTAAAGGGCGTTACAGGTGCATTACTGCTCAGCCGAGTGTTCAGGGCCGCAACGGGCGCGACGATCATGATCCAGGCAGTTGCTGGTGGCGTGGGCCACTTGCTCAGCCAATGGGCCAAATCTATGGGTCTCACTGTCCTTGGCACGGTATCCACTACCGAGAAGGCCAAGTTCAGCCGAGACCGTGGCTGCGACCACCCCATTTTGGTCACGGATGATACCCCATTAGCGGCCGAAGTGATGCGCATCACCAATGGGCGCGGGGTCGACTACTGGGTTCACAGCAGCGGCGCCCAAGGGATCGATACAGCCGTCGCATGCCTGTCCCTCTGCGGGCACTGCGCCGTCATCGGCGACCGCGACGGACGGTCCATGCCCCTGGACGTGAACGTGTTGAAGCAGCGGTCCCTGACCGTGTCGGCTCCGGTGTGTTTTGACTATTTTGACGATCGGTCCTACCTGGAGCGCCTCGCTCACCAACTGTTCGCAAAGTTTCAAAGCCGCATGATCATCCCCGCCATCGAAGCATTTCCTCTGAGCCAGGCGACGAAAGCCCATCATCGAATCGAATCCCGACAGAATATGGGTGCCGTCGTTCTGACCCCTGGAGGGTGAAACCCAGAAATTGTCCATTAGGGGAAACGGTTATTTTCGATTAGGGTCGCATAGGTGTTGTCTTCAGTCCTGCGGTATCCATGAACGTATTTGCTACTTCATGAAACGTATGAATTAGGAGCTGGTATACTAACAGAAAAAAACCATTTCCGCGCCACGAGGGTCAGCTCCGGGAACCGCGACCAGAGCATAGTAACAACTTGGCGTCGCTTCTTCGTTCTCCACTAGGTGGCAAAAACCAATGAATGGATACCCTCTGTCCTGGAATCGGATGCATCCTCCAAGGAATGGAGAAAAAATTGGGCAAGGTTGATCCAGAAAATCTACGAGGTGTATCCCCAATGTCCCAAATGCCAGGGCCGGATGCGTATATTGGCGTTCATCGAGGATGAAGAGGTCATCAAGAAGATCCTCAAGCACCTCGGTCGTTGGGAGGTCGAGCCCAGGCCCCCGCCCAGATTGCCAAAATCGGAGCCTCTTTACACCGGGCCCATATCGATTATTCAGAGCCCCAGATCCGCCCTTCCGATAATGGTTTTTATCACCTCACCTTAGTCTAAAACAGCCGATATGTCTCTGAGGCTGAAGAGCGTATTGCTCTGCCTTTTCTTTTCAAGCGACGTTATGACTTGAGTTACTAATGTAGCGCTCCAACCTCAATCTCGGCATGATGATTTCGAAACCTCAAAGCCAAAGAAGGAGAGAGGTATCAACTTGGGCAAAGTGGGCACTAAGCTGGACATTAGCAATTGTGTTGGGATGGTTGACAAAAAACCCTTTGACCCGAAGGCTACCGGGGAGCTGCAATTGGGGTTGACAGGGTAATCCGTCTGCGCTATCTGTTATGATAATTCAGCCTGTATCGTGAACCCTAGTCCGAGGGCAGTATGAAGTGAAAGTAAAGCCCCATTTCTCAGAGGAGAGGTGGGGCTTTTTGTTCTCTGAATGGCGGCTGCTATATGCAGATGGTTTGGGAACTCCTGAGCCACAACGACGCGCAACCCACTATGATCTACACCCATGTTGTGACCGGCTCCGCTGCAGCGTCGCCAACCAGGGCATTGGACACCGGTGTCACTCGCTTGCATGTGCCTTTGGCGCCGTAAGCTTCGTACCACGGGTCAACGCCGCATTATGCCAGCAAGGAGAAGACACATGCAGTACCTGCTCATCATCAGCCACGATGATTTTTTTACTCCAACTGAGACTTTGATAAGGGAAATCGGTGCTTGGAACAAGAAGATGGAACGCCGGGGAGTCCGGGTGTATGGAAATCCACTGCGACCACCTGGCGACGCGACAACCGTGCGAGTGCGTGAAGGCAAGGTGGTACTCAGCAAAGGGCCATTTGCCAAGTCCAAGGAAAAGATGTGCGCATACGAACTGATAGAGTGCTCTAGCGCCGAGGAAGCCATTGACGTGGCGTCCCAGCATCCCATGGCAAAGGCGGCAACGATTGAGGTAAGGCCGATTTGGAACGAGTTAGCTGGTTGACAGAGCGTTTGCCAATTTCGTCAGGTGGCCCCTTGTAGCCTAATCGGGTAAACGGGAGCTTCTAACTCCCCCTCACCACACCATCCCTGATCACGTCAGGGACAGGCTTCGCATGGGGGTCCGCCCCCGGATCAAGTCCGGGGCAGGCTCTTGCCTTCGGCCAGTACTTGTGTTAACGGTATCAACCATTAATAGGATTCATATACAGGGGACTAAAACCCCATAAGTTCACGCCCATGCCGGGCGTACACCACGGGCTGTTGCGGACTCGGTTCCCTCGCCGCAAAGCCCAACCGGTAGCTGGACGCTATCGCGCTACATCAAGATTACAGTTATTAGTAAGGAGGTGGGCACATGGATATTGGGACCCTTCAACTTTTCGCGCGGTACAATGAAAAGACAAATAAAGACATGAATACATTCATCTCAAAACTGAATGAAATTCAATGGGATACTAAGTTCCAAGCATATTATCCTAGTATCCATAAAATCTGTAATCATATTTACATTAGTGATTTTAATTGGTTAAAGCGATTCAGCAAGTTGAGAGATTTCGAATATATGAGAGATGACATATTTTTGGATGAAATACAATTTTCAATGGAGGCTTTCAAAACACAAAAGGAATACCTAGAAAAAAGAGAACACTTGGATGAAATAATTACTCAGTTTGCAAATGAGGTCACCGGAAAAGATTTTGGATGTAGTTTGAAATATAATGATTCAAAAGGAATAGAGCACAATCGTAATTTTGGTGGATTAGTCATGCATATGTTTAATCATCAAACGCATCATCGAGGAATGGTATCTGTATATCTAGAAATGTTAGGAATAGAAAATGATTATAGCAATTTACTCTTATTGGTTTAGAGAAGAGCAGCCAATCGGGTAGAGGGGAGCTTTTGACTCCCCCTCCCCACACCGCCTAGCATGCGGGTCCCCTCCAGAGGCGGGCAAGCGCGCTAGGCGGTTCACGAGAGAGGGGTCCCACCTGCGTTTCAAAGGAAACAAATACCAACTTCTGGTCAGGGTCCCTACGTGCCTGAGTTAGAAGGGCAAATGAGGAGGAGCAAATAGGGGGATCTGAGGGGGAGAGAACGAGTAAATGAGTCTGAGGGAGTGCTGGGCAACGAGAAAGGGAATATGAGGTTCGGGAGGACAGCGATAGCTTAATTTGGGTAATCGATATTGGCCCTCTGCGTTCCACTTCGATAGGTTAGGGTTGGTAATCGTAAGTTACGCCTAGGCATAGTGCATCAGGATAGAGAGCTTCACCTTACTTCAGACCT
>JAHECH010000449.1 GCA_024641835.1 Deltaproteobacteria bacterium | reverse complement strand
TCGCATCATTGTTCGTGTCTTTCTCGTCAGGGTCGACATAGAATAGGACGTGAACCTTGCCTTTCATCTCTTCGCTGCTCCAGGCCGTACCGTCCAGGCGTCCTCCCAGCTTTTCCTTCAGCTCCACCTTCGGAGGGACCTGGCCCATTTCGAAAGCCAGGGCGAGATGGGTTATCAGAAACACAGCAAGCACGACCATGACCGCTTTCACGAGATGCTTCATGAGCAACCTCCTCAGTTAGGGACCGCTGGATTCAAACACCATCGCTCTATTTCTGCGCCAAGAGTCTAAACCCATCCTCTTGATATGTCAATATATTCTGGGTTCTGGGAATACACATGAGCATGGCCAAAAAGGCTGTTGCCTCAAGTCTATTTTGCTCTGAGTCGGCTAACCCACTATTCACTGAATCCTAAGCCTGTGAATCCCTCGAGCTGTGCCTGATTGACCAGCCACTCACCGCTGCTCTTCGATAAACGGAGTTTGAGGCGATAGAGGTCTGCGCTCTCTCCAACTTCCTGTACCCACTTTTGGGGGTCATTGACAAGCTCGTTCAGCTTGGGAAATGACTGATCTCGCTTCACGATGAGAAAAGGAAACTGAGCTGATGCGTGATTGCCGTCTTTTTCGATTTCAACGCCGGGTCGCGGGTAAACGACCTTGAGGTCCCCGTAGTGCCTGAAAGCCAACCAGAGAATTCTTCTCACCTCTCTGCGATCCACATCACCGGGCAGCACCCTGAGATCTTCGGAAGCGAGTTTCAGGATGCCGTCGATTTCGTGTTTTTCCGCATGACCTGCCCCTTTTTTGATCAGGCTTCGAATCGCACTCACATCATCCTTTTCCCCGCAGCAGGGGATGATGAAGAGGGCTAACGCGGAGAAGAACAGGAAAACGTGAAGAAATCTGTGTTTCATGATGTGCCCCATTTCCACAACATTCTCTCACAGAATCACACGCAGTTCGAGCTCAGCGATCGCCCCAGCTCGAAAGGGCTGGTGCCTTTTCTTGCGTTCCAAGTCTCCCGGGCTGGTCTTTTCTACGACTTATCTGCGAGGGAAACTTGCCCCCTCCACCGTTCCCCTCGCCTCTGCTCGGGGCCGGGGCTTCCCCCACAGATAAGTCGTGAAAAGACGGCGCCCTCCCGCCAGTCACTCCAGAAAAGGCCCCAGCCCTTCCCGATGTGCGGCTCGCTGTAAGTGTGAGAGATCCCTTTTTGTGAGCCCATGTAAACACTTTTGAACGTTACCATTGCATTATATCATTATGGTTCCACAAACAAAAACGCGGCCTTCCCATAGGCCAGGGATAATGGTCTTCTGAAAGGAACGAGAACTCAGAAGCATTCAATACTCAAAAATGCTGTTGAGATTTGTATGCTCCTATCATATTTTATTTACTTGGTTGTATGCTGACAGGTGGCGTTTCATCGCTGTTCGGAGGATCTATTAGTGGACAGAAAACCATCTTATGAAGAGCTGGAACTGAGGATCAGGGAACTCGAGACACAAGCAGCTGAAGCGAGAGAAACAGAGGAGGCCCTGCGCGAGAGCGAAGAACCACTCTCGCAGATCATCCAGGCGACCCCTGTTCCAACCTTTGTCATCGATAGCAGCCACACCATCATCCATTGCAACAGAGCGTATGAGAAACTCGTCGGCCTACCCGCAGATAAGATCCTTGGGAGCCACAAAAAGTGGCTCGAAGCAGGATCCAAAGAAACGCCCTACATGGCTGACTTTATCGTGGATAGGGCGCCTGAAGAGGAAATGGCGTGGTACTTTGGAGGCAAATGTCGCAAATCAGCTCTCGTTGAAGGGGCATACGAGGCAGAGGCTTTTTTCCCCGGACTGGGTAAAAAAGGCAAGTGGCTGTACCTGACAGCAGCTCCTCTCAAGGACTCGGAAGGCGACATCGTCGGAGCCATAGAGACCCTTCAGGATGTGACCGAGCGGAGGTTCGTTGAGGAAGCTCTCAGGGAAAGCGAAAAGAAGCTCTTTCAGATCGTTGAGGGAACATCCATCCCCACCTTTGTCATCGACAACAAACACATCATGACCCATTGTAACAGGGCCTTTGAGATTCTGACGGGCATTCCCAGGAGCGGCATCCTCGGCACGCCAGGCCAGTGGATGAGCTTCTATGCCACGGAAAGGCCTGTGATGGCCGACTTCATCGTGGACAAGGCATCGGAAGCGGAAATGGCGCGCTTTTATGGTGATAAGCCCCGAAAGTCCCCTCTCATCGACGGTGCTTATGAGGCTGAGGACTTCTTCCGGGACCTGAGCGAAACGGGGAAATGGCTCTTTTTTACAGCAGCTCCCATCCTCGATGACGAAGGGAACGTTGTTGGGGCCATCGAGACTCTCCAGGACGTCACAGAAAGAAAACGTTCTGAAGAAGCTCTGCGGGAATCTGAGAAGCGATACAGGGCGCTTCTCGATTTTGCGCCCTACCCTATTGTGGTCTTCACTCTTGAAGGCCGGGTGACCTACCTCAATCCTGCTTTCACAGAGATCTTTGGCTGGACACTGCAAGAGCTGGAAGGGAAGCGGATTGATTACGTCCCGCAAGGTCTGGAACAAGAGACCCAGGAAGGAATCAGGCAACTCCTCGAAAAGAAGGTCATCCTGAAAAAAGAGACGAGGAGAAAAACGAAAGACGGCCGTGTTCTGGATGTCATTCTCAGGGCTGTCGTCTTCTCTCTTTCCGATGATGAGCCTGCGGGAGAGCTGGTCATTTTGAGGGACGTTACGGAGGAGAACAGGATCGCCCGCACAAATGAGGCGATGCTGCGGATCAGCATGGCTCTCCCCCAATATCCTGAATTGGAACACCTGCTCTACTTTGTCAACACGGAGGTTAAAAGGCTTCTCGGCACCGAAGGAGCCATCGTGATTCTCCTGGACGAGATAAGACAGGAACTCTTTATCCTGGGAGCGGCTTATGATGACATGGACACGGAGCGAAGGGCCAGGGAAATCCGCTTCGGCATGGATGAACTCATCGCTGGAAGAGTGATCAGAACAGGAGAGCCCATCATCGTTTCCGACACCACGCTGGACCGCCATCTTCACGAGGAGAGAGACAGGCGATTGGGTTACCAGACCAGGAACCTGGCTCTGGTTCCCCTCAAGAGTAGCGACCGCATCATCGGAGTTATTTGTGCCATCAACAAGAAAGAGAGGGCCTTTGATGACAAAGACCTGGACTTGCTCAGCATGATCGCTGGAACCGTTGCCCTCTCTGTGGAAAATGCGAGATTCGCAGAAGAGCTGAAAAAAGCTTATCTCGAGGTCACCAGCCTCAACAGGGCTAAAGATAAGGTCATCAATCACCTCTCCCATGAGTTGAGGACCCCGGTTTCGATCCTCTCCGGATCTCTCAACATCCTCACAAGGAAATTGGCACCCCTTCCGGAAAATACCTGGCGCCCCACCCTGGAAAGGGTCCAAAGAAACCTGGATCGCATCGTAGAGATACAGTACCAAGCGCAAGACATCATGGAAAACAGGGACTACAGAGCCCGGGGCATACTCTCACTCCTCCTGGATGTATGCACAGATGAACTGCAAACCCTGGTGGCAGAAGAAGTGGGTGAGGGTCCCCTGGTGGAACGCATCAGGAAGCGGATCGACGAGATCTTCGCTACGAAGCAAGCGGTATCTCAGGAGATCAAGCTTGACGAGGCCGTCAGGAAGAGACTGGAACAATTGAGACCGTTTTTCAGCCACAGGGAAGTAGAAATCGTCACCCGCACGGAACCCGTGCCTTCCATTTTCCTTCCTCCGGATGTACTTGAGAAGGTTTTTGACGGCCTCATCAAAAACGCGATCGAGAACACCCCTGATGAGGGAAAGGTCGAGGTTGGAGTTCACAAGAAAGGTGATGGCACAGAACTCGTGGTGCGCGATTACGGCATAGGAATCCTCGAAGACGAGCAAAGGAGGATATTCGAAGGCTTCTTTACGACCCGGGACACCATGGCATACTCGACAAAGAAGCCTTTTGACTTCATGGCTGGCGGCAAAGGGGCTGATCTCTTGAGAATGAAGATTTTCTCCGAGCGGTATCATTTCAAAATCGACATGACCTCCACCAGATGCGGCCATATCCCCAAGGAGACAGATGTCTGCCCCGGCAGGATCAGCCAATGCCCCTTTTGTTCAAAGATCGAGGATTGCCACCGCACTGCGGGGACTACATTCAGCGTGTACTTCCCTCCAGCCGCGCTCGGAAAGGGCTAGTGGCGTGTCCCAGAAATACCTTGGCATAATCCTCTGCGCGACCCTGCCCCCTGCCGGGAGGCGGTCTCTCAGAGCCGCAATATCGCTACAGGGGCGGTTTGAACGCCCCCATCATCTTAATAGTTATCACCGGGCAGGCACAGAGGAGCATGCTAGTCGGAGAGTTAAATCTTATGGGGCTGCCCGGTGAGACTATGAGGCGAATGGTGCCGTCCAAGTGGCTCCTGATCAATTTGATTGCGGCCTGGAAGACCGCCTCCCGACAGGGGGGTGGGGTCGCAGTGTTATTTTCAAAGGAACTTCTGGGACGCCACACTAGCATAAGGTGC
>JAHECH010000448.1 GCA_024641835.1 Deltaproteobacteria bacterium | reverse complement strand
ATTAGGGCGATGATAAACCGCATTGCATCCTCCACGCACTTGGATTATTCCGGCCGAGCTTAACTCACTCCTCAGCCTCAAGGGTTCTCTCAACTGAACTCAAGGTCAAATAGCGATCCCTGACCTCTTCGTTGGCAATGAATTCTTCGTTGGTGCCGCAATAGACTATCCGGCCCTGGTCCATGACATAGTGGCGGTTAGCCAGCGCCGTGCACATATCAAGGTTTTGTTCTACCAGCAGAACCGTGATCCCTTCTGCCACGATTTCGCGGGTGATCTTCTGCAGTTGCTCGACTATAATCGGGGCCAGCCCTTCAGACGCCTCGTCCATGAGGAGCAGGGCGGGCTCGCTCATCAAGGCCCGTGCGATGGCCAGCATCTGCTGTTCCCCCCCGGACAAGTTGGCACCCCGATGTGTTTTTCGCTCGGCCAGCCTCGGAAACTTCTCGAAGATCCTTTCGACCGTCCAGGTTCCTTTTAGATTATTGTGCATGCCCACCTGGGCAATTTTAAGATTCTCGACCACGCTTAGGTGGACGAATATGGCTCGCTCCTCGGGAACGTAGGCAATCCCCTTACGAGCGATCTGGAACGGCTTATGTCCACTGATGACCTCACCGCGAAAGATGATCTGGCCCTGCTTTGGCGTAAGCAGGCCCATTATCGTTCTGATGGTTGTGGTCTTGCCGGCACCGTTTCGACCGAGCAGGGTAACCACCTCGCCCTCTTCGATTGACAGATCGATCCCGTGCAGAATGTGGCTAGTTCTATAATAGGAGTGGACGTTCTCCAACTTCATCATAAGATGTGCCCTCCCAGGTAGGCCTCACGGACCCTGTTATCTTTTTCGACCTCCGATGGCTTTCCCGAAGCGATCACCATCCCTTGGTGTAGAACCGTTATGACGGATGAGATGGACATAACAAGGTTCATGTTATGTTCGATGATGAGCATCGTGAGGCGTTTTCCGATTTTCCTGAGTAGTCGAACCATCCCCACGGAATCATCGGGCGACATGCCGCTGGTGGGTTCGTCAAGAAGTAGTAGCAGCGGATCCGCAGCAAGGGCAAGGGCTACCTCAAGCGTGCGTTGCTGGCCGTGCGGCAGTTCCCCTGCCTGCTTGGCAGCGATATTTGTAATGTCAAGTTCTTCCAGGACTTGCCAGGCTTTCTCAGCGGGCTTTGTGAATGAGAGGAAGTGACGCGTAACGTTGAAACGGCCCCGGTGGTGGGCGTGCTCGGCCAGTCGCACGTTTTCCAAGACAGTCGAGTTCGCAAACAATTTGTTTTGCTGAAAGGAGCGCCCGATACGGGCTTTGGCAATTTGATAAGGCTTAAGACCCGTGACCTTCTTCTCTCGAAAATAGATTTCGCCGTCGGAGACCGGAATTTCGCCGGTCAGCATATTGAAGAGTGTCGTTTTCCCCGCCCCATTCGGCCCGATGATCGAATGGACCTGGCCCTCTTCTACCCGTAGATTCACCTGGTTGACCGCCGTCAACCCGCCGAAGCGCTTGGTCACACCATCAGTCCGCAGGATCATGGTTGGTTCTCCTTGCTGCCCTGGGCAGCCTGGCGTTTTTCCAGAATCGTCGTCAGCAGGCCGCAGATGCCTCCTCTCATGAAGAGGACAAGAATGATGAAACCCAGCCCGAGAATCAATAACCACCGTGCCCAGGCTTCGCTGAGAATTTCCGAGGCAATCTTGACGATAACAGCGCCGACGACCGGTCCGTAGAGCGACCCCAGCCCGCCAAGCAGGCTCATGATAGTGAAATCCAACGAGGTAAAGATTTCCACTGCGGTAATGGGCACCATCTTCATGAACAGGGCGTAAAGTCCGCCGGCCAGACCAGTGAAAAAGCCTGAGATCACGAAGGCGGCAAGCTTGTAGTGTTGGATGTTGTAGCCCACAGCCATGGCCCTCTCTGGGTTTTCCTTCACCGCCATCAAGATGCGGCCGAAAGGAGAGTTGAGGATTCGTCTAATAGCAATCATAGACAGGATGAAAATGATCCAAACAAAGAAGAAGAACTGAAGGTTTGTATGAATGGGTATCTCCACACCTGGAAATATACTCAAGTCCGGTCGTGGCACATTCAGCAGGCCGTCATCACCACCGGTAACCCCTTTCCACTGGTAAACTACGAAAAAGGCCAGCTGGTTGAAGGCCAGCGTGAGCATGACGAAGTAGATGCCCACCTGACGGATGGATAAAATACCGATTACCAGGGCTGTGACTGCACCGATGAGACAGGCGCAGAGAAGGGCAAGGAGCGGGTGCAGCCCCAAATGAATCAAGAGGAGGCCGGTCAAATAGGCGCCTGCGCCGAAGAGCGCGCCCTGACCAAAGGACAGCATTCCCGTAAAGCCCAGAAGGATGTTGAAGGAAACCGCCCCTAAGGCATAGATCAAAATTTCCGCACCCAGGGTCTTATACGGCAGCACGAAAGGCAGCAAAAGCATAAATCCGGCCAGGATCCAGATCTCTCGGTCCACAAGCGGTTGCTTCTTTCCGAATTCTGCTTTGATCATCTCATTTCCTTTCTCTATCTTAACCCCAGCAAACCCCTTGGCTTTATCAGGATAACCAGCGCCATGGCGGCGAATATGCAAATCATGGTTCCCTGAGGCCAGAATTGGATCATCATCGACTCTACGACACCGACAATCAATCCGGCTAATATAGCCCCGGCAAAACTCCCCAGGCCGCCAATGACCACGACCACAAAACATATCAGCAGGATGGAGTCCCCCATGAGCGGCTGGGCGCCGCGCATGGGCAGAATCAACGCCCCGGCTAGGCCGGCCAACCCCACTCCAAAAGCGAACACGATGGTAAAAACCCGGTAGATGTCAATTCCCAAACAGTTGACCATGTCCCGGTTGTCGACCCCGGCCCGGATGACTGCCCCGTAGTTGGTCTTTTCAATGAGGAGCCAGACGCCGAAGCAGACTAACGCAATAAAAATAATCAGGAAAACTCTATACAGAGGGAAGGAAAACACCCCGAAATCCAGTACGCCCACTAACTGCGAAGGCATAGGTACACTCTTGCCAACGGGACCCCATACCATAATAATCAGCTCCTGGATGACCAGCAACAACCCGAAGGTCAAAAGGATCTGGTACTCGTGAACAACGCCGTACATCCGCCTGAGCAGCATCACCTCAATCACAGCACCCACCAGCATCACCATGAACGGCGCTACAATGAGGGCAATCCAGAAGCTGCCGGACCAGGTCCCGATCAAGGTGGCCACGCTGAAGGCGAAGTAGCCCCCGAGGGCATAAAGCGAGCCGTGGGCAAAGTTGATCACATTGAGCATTCCAAAAACGATGGTCAAGCCCAAGGTGACAAGGACATAAATCATGCCCAGGACGACACCGTTGAGCAACTGCATTAATAGCAGTCCTATAGTCAAAAGGACCTCCTCTGTCACTAACAAGAAAAAAATTAAAGGATAGGAACGGCCGTTCCTAATCCTTGTTGCCAAAATCACTTCATTTTGCACTCCGTCTCACTTTTTGACTTGACGGATATCCCGTAGGAAACAATGGTGGCGATGTCGCCCGGCCCCTTGATGTCCTTCTTTGGCTTGGCCTGCAGCAGATAGTAATTCTTCCTGGTTTGGTGGTCAAAGGCCTGGACCTCCTCAACACCGGTAAGGCCATCATATTGCATGCCTTCCAGGGCCTTGACTACCGCCGCAGTGTCCGTCGTCCCGGCCTTTTGAATGCCCAAAATCTCCGCCTTGAAGGTTGAGTAACCAGCTGCTTCGACATAAGACGGAAGCCGGTTGTACTTTTTCTTCCAAACATCGCACAGTTTCTTGGTCAAGGGCACGTCCACAGTGTGCCAGAAATTGCATCCGAAATAGACCCCTTCACAGAACTCCGGACCGATCTCCTCAAGGTCCCTCAGCCCAGACGACCAGGCTACTAGTATTTTTGCCTTTTTGGTCAGGCCAAAGTTATGGGCCTGTTTTAGCGCATTGATGGTGTCCTTGCCGAAGTTGAAGAAGACAACGAAGTCCGCCTTGGCGCCCATGGCCTTGGTGATGAAGGAGCTGAACTCGGTCTGGCCGATGGGGTGCATATCATTGCCCACATGCTCTACGCCGAATTCCTTGAAGATAGCCTTCGCGTTATTTAGGAGGGAGTGCCCAAATACATAGTCAGGAGTAATGGTATACCAGCGTTTGGCCTCGGGAAACATCTTGATCAGAGGCTTAACCGTCTCCTGTACGGCGCCGTATGCGGGTAAAGTCCATCTGAAAGTAAACCGGTTGCACTGCGTGCCCGTGATGGCATCAGCCCCCACCGCCGTGTAGAAGACGGCCTTCTTCTCGTTCGCGGCCTGGCTCACGGCCAACCCGACGCCAGAACTGGCACATCCGACGAAGAACTTAACCCCATTGGAGTCAGCCGCTTCCCGTACCTTGCGGGCCGCAACACCGGGTTTGACCTCGGTGTCAATGAACATAAGTTCTATAGGTTTGCCAAGCACTTTGCCTTCGACCTCTTCCACTGCATACTTGGCCCCCCGGTTTAAATCCTCGCCCGCGGATACGTAGGGGC
>JAHECH010000447.1 GCA_024641835.1 Deltaproteobacteria bacterium | reverse complement strand
CCTACTATCAACACAGGGCCTTTCTTGCTTCCCTTTCAGAAATTCGATGGGCTGTAGTGGAGCAGGAAAGCTTCGTGCGCTGTGGGAAAGCAGAGTTTGAAGATGCCCGTTTGCATTTTTATTACGACTTAGCCAGTTGTGTACGCAACGAAGAGGTCCACTCAGTTCTGCTATCCAGTGTGCTGCCTTACATCGAAAAGCCTTATGAATTACTCGATGAGATCATCTCTCTAGGAATCAAGCATTTAATCATCGACAGGCACCCCCTACTCCTCTCAGGCAACCAGGACCGATTGACAATTCAGAAAGTGCGCCCCTCCACTTACGCGGCAAGTTATCCAGCCTGGTTTTTCAGCAAAGCGAAATTCTTGGACTTTATTCTAAAAGGGTACCGAGTCGTGGCAACGTTTGATTGCCCCGTGCGGACTCATATTAAATGCGAATTTAAGGGGTTTATCCTTGAAAAGGTTTAGGCAAAAGCTTCAGAGCTACTATGTCAAACAAATGTTCTTGCCAGGATGGCCCGCTTTGGTCTTTAATCCTTTTTACTTAGCTCGTAAGAATCTCGCTCGCCATCTCAGTGATTTCACTCACCATATGACCGGAAGAACCTTGGACATTGGCTGCGGGACCAAACCCTACGAGCGGCTCTGCCCTTCTTCGGTTTATATCGGTCTTGAACTTGACTCTGAGGAAAACCGGCGATCCAAGAATGCGGACGTTTTCTATGACGGACGGAGGATTCCTTTCGAAGACAAGCAATTCGACTCTGTAATAACCAATCAGGTTCTTGAACACGTTTTCAATCCCAATGAGTTGCTCAATGAAATTCACAGGGTTCTGAAATACGGGGGGAAGCTTTTGGTGACCGTGCCCTTTGTCTGGAATGAACATGAAGAACCACTGGATTTCGCGAGGTATTCCTCCTTTGGCCTCAGATTTCTTCTCGAGATACACGGTTTTAAAATCATGGAATTTAGGAAGAGCGGGAACAGCGCCGAAGTTCTCTTTCAGCTGATCAATCTTTTCCTGAACAAGAAATTTAAGACCCCATTTGGTTCAGTGAATTTCCTTTTGAAAACTCTGTTTGTTTTACCTGTCAATCTCTTTGGCGTACTCCTGGGAAAAATCTTTCCTGCGGACAACGACCTTTACTTGGATAACATCGTTTTGGCCGAAAAACCACAGCAGGCTAATGAGGCTCCCGTGCGTTGCCCGCCTTCACGGAATGGGGCGAGGGGATAAAGATAATGTATTATTTCTGCACTTATTACGATTCTCATTATCTCAAAAGAGGCCTTGCCCTGTATCAATCCTTGAGATGCCGCTCTACCCCTTTTCGGCTTTATATCCTTTGCATGGACCTACGCTGCTTCGATACGCTTCAACGCCTGCGTCTACCCCATGTCACCCTTATCCCTTTGCATGATCTTGAAAAAGATGACCAAAACCTTCTTAGGGTGAAACAAGACCGCACAAAAGTCGAATATTATTTCACCTGCACGCCTTCCTTGCCCTTGTTTCTCTTTAGAAACTTCGAGGAGCCCGATGTACTCACCTACCTCGACGCCGATCTTTTCTTTTTCGAGACTGCAGAAGAGGTCTATCATGAGATTGCCGACTATTCAATTGCTATCATTCCCCATCGCTATTCGCCGAACCTGCATCATCGGTACAAGTACGGTACCTACAACGTGGGATGGTTATCTTTCAGGCGTGACTCCAATGGCTTGTCATGCCTTCAATGGTGGCGCGAGCGCTGCATCGAATGGTGTTACGACAGGGTGGAAAAGGACCGCTACGCAGACCAGAAGTATTTGGACCAGTGGCCCTATCTGTTCAAGAACCTTGTCGTTCTTCAGCACAAGGGCGCGAATCTAGCCCCTTGGAACCTGATGAATTACACTCTCTCCTATGACGGCTGCAAAATCTGGGTTGATGATCAACCTCTTGTCTTCTTTCATTTCCAGGGCTTCAAACAGATCTATCGCTGGCTTTACGATCCGAATTTTGCGGGCTGCCGAGTAAAGCTAGACCGGGAGGTAAAGCGGTACCTTTTGGGCCCTTACATTCAGACCCTCATGACACTGGATCGATTGGACCCGCCGGATTCCTCAAAAAGAATACTTCCGGAAGGGATAAGATTTGATTCCCAAAGGAGCACCCTTTCCCTGTATTTGCGGTTCCTGATTGATCGACTGGCGGTCTTTATTATTTCCGCCATCCATAGAAACTACGTGGTTGTGAGAAATGGCCGTATCCTCTAGCCCTTCTACCTCTTGACAGACCTCTGCAAAAGGGTTCTTGAATTCTCAGCCGAGAATACTTGTTTGGAGGGGCTCTCGATCTTTCAGAACTTGGTCCGGAACTGTACATTCAACATGGGAGGATGGCGGATTGAAGGACTCTTTTCGCCGCAGACTAAGATGGCACGAATTCTTGTCTTGACAAAGCGTCAATACACAAGCAAGGACCTCCTGGACGATCGATTTGGACGGCTCCGGGAGCTTCCCCTTGGATTGGGTTCAAAGGGGCATCAAGTTACAGGGATTTGTCTGAGCTACAAGAGGAAGGTGGAAGGGAAATACCTTGACGGCCCGGTACAATGGGAAAGCCTGAATGCAGGGGCCATGAAAATCTTTGGGTTGCTTCGCTTCATGAGGCGGGCCTCCGCCTATGCTGTTCAATCAGATGTCATCTGGGCCTGCTCAGATTCCTTTTACGGCATCATTGGATACTGGCTGTCTCGGCGATACCATATTCCCCTCGTTTTCGATCTTTACGACAATTTCGAATATTTTTTCGCCGGCAGAGTCCCAGTGATCAGGCAGCTTTATCGCTGGGTGGTGAGAAAAAGTGATGCCGTGACCTGCGTCAGCAAGCCTCTCGCAAGGCTTGTCAGGTCCTATGGGAGGAGTGGACCTGTGTATGTTATCGAGAATGCCGTTCGAAAGGATCTTTTCAAACCGCTGGACAAGAAAATTTGCAGGAAGGAACTGAATCTGCCGCGAAGCATCCCCATCATAGGCACTGCAGGCGCGATCTTCAGAAACCGTGGGATCCTCACCCTATTTGAGGCATTCGAGAGGCTCAAATCCAAATACCCAGACCTCAGCCTCGCGCTTGCAGGCCCCCGAGACATCGAGATCCCCCCAGTGCCTGGGATCACTGACCTCGGCATACTCTCCCTTGAAAAAGTCCCGCTCTTGCTGAACGCCCTCGATGTGGCCGTCATCTGCAACCGGGAAAACGACTTCGGCCGATACTGTTTTCCCCAAAAGGCAAGGGAAATCATGGCCTGTGACACTCCGCTCATTTCTGCAAAGGTAGGAGTTATGGCCGATTTGCTTGCCGATCATCCTTCATGGCTCTTCGAGCCAGCAGATGAAACTGATCTTGCCCGAGCCATTGAAGGTCGCCTTTATGACCGAACAACGGAATATGGGAGGATACCATCCTGGGCAGACCTCGGAGAGGGACTGGAAACTCTCATCGTCAAACTCCTCACCGAGAAGACTTCTTCGCTGTGAATACCATTTGATGGCAATGGTACGGGTCAATCCTTTCCAAGACCGGCTGCATGAAGTTCGGAAAGGGATATAGCCCAAAGCAACGACCCACAACATCGGAAAACCCTATCATCCTCAGATACTTCTTCAGTGCCCTGAAGCTGAAGACGACGAGATGCCGGAAGACTGGTGTATGAGATTCAGGGTCCGGCACCATTTCTTCAGATCTCACCTTGAATAACTCGCCTTCCTGCACTAAAGCAGTCGAATCCGGGTGCGGTCCTGTCGAAGGCATGTTTCCCAGCAGAAGTAAAGCGATTGTGAAATAGGTACTGATGTTGGGGGTTATCAGGGTTAGGGTTCCTTTATCTTGGAGAACTCTATGGCATTCTTTCAAGAAATGGCACCCATTCAAGAGGTGTTCAAGCACCGATAAAGCAAAAACACATGTGAATTTTCCGCTCTCAAATGGGAGGTCATTGTTAAGGTCACCATGAATGATGTTCAGGCCTTTATTGCGCGAGTCATTCGGTAACTCAGGGTTCCATTCAATCCCATAATATCTGGATTTATCGATTCCGACTAGATCTGATAGCTTATCAAACCAGTGTCCGCCACCTGCTCCACAGTCGAGGCAATCCCCCCCGTTTTCAAGGGCCCGCACGATTTCCCTTGACGCCAAGCCGTAAGCCTCACCCATCGTTCGTTCATAGACATTTTTGAAATACCGTCTAAACATCGGGCTGTCTTTATTCTCCCCTCGTCAGCGTTCATCCAAAATTGTGCTCATTTTGGATCACCATGGTTACACAAAAGAGTCCGCTTTCGGACAGTTTCATCCCGGGGATGGCGGATGTTCGTTCACCGTTGAGAATTGCCCTTCTCAACATGATGAAGAATATGATCCGCGATGAGAGCCGAAGGCCTGACAGAATCCTCCACGTTTCGCCTCCTCAAGGTAGGGAGGATCCGTAAGAATGCCTCGATGTGGTCTTCGTCGAATTCCGCGAGAAAAGCATTTTCCCCAATTCCTTCCTTCCTTTCTGTGCATGCCCGCAACACCATGCAGGGCTTATTA
>JAHECH010000446.1 GCA_024641835.1 Deltaproteobacteria bacterium | reverse complement strand
AAGTGAAAAAATGTTGATGCGCGGGTCTCACGTGGTCGGTGAGGCAGCTGTTCGCGCAGGCTGTCGCTTTTATGCGGGGTATCCGATCACGCCTCAGAATGAGTTGCCGGAATACCTTTCAGCCCGGATGGTGGAAGCGGGCGGCACGTTCATTCAAGGTGAGAGCGAGATCGCTTCCATCAATATGGTTATGGGTGCCGCAGCAGCAGGGGCGAGGGCCATGACTTCCTCGTCTTCACCCGGTCTCGCCCTAAAACAGGAAGGCATCTCCTACCTGGCCGGGCAGGAACTTCCGGCTGTGGTTGTGAACATGATGCGGGGCGGCCCCGGGCTGGGCAACATCACTGCTTCCGGAGCAGACTACTTCCAGGCAACGAGAGGCGGCGGGAACGGTGATTACCGGACACCCGTGCTTGCTCCTGCGGGGTGCCAGGAACTCGTGGACATGACCTTTCTCGCCTTTGATCTGGCGGATAAGTATCGGACTCCTGTGGTCATCCTGGGTGACGGACTGATGGGCCAGGTCATGGAGCCCGTCGTCTTTCCTGACCTCATAGACCCAAGCAGCCTGCCGAAGAAGGACTGGGTTCTGGATGGATGCAAGGGCCGTGAGCCCCGGGCGATTTTCTCTATGCTCCTGGATGTAAACCTCCTCTATAAGCACAATCTTCACCTTCAGAAAAAATACGACCAGATCACAGAGCAAGAGCAGCGCTGGGAAACCATCATGACCGACGATGCCGACCTCGTGGTGGTGGCCTACGGGACTGCCGCGCGCATTGCAGAGAGCGCCATCGAGGAATTGCGTGCCGGGGGTATGACTGCTGGTCTCTTTCGGCCTATCACGCTATGGCCCTATCCCACGCCTGCGCTGCGCCAGATGGCTGAGAGGGTGAAGAAAATTGCCGTGTTCGAATTCTCCCTTGGCCAGATGCTGGAAGATGTGATCCTGTCCGTAGGCGATAGAGCCGAGATTTATTTCTATGGCCTGCCCGGAGGCATCATCCCTACTCCAGCCGATGTGGCTGAATTCATCAAATCGGCCGCCCGTGGTGATGGCAAGGTGGGCCGGAGGATTGACGTATGAGCGCAGAAGCTGCTTACAAGAAGGTTTTTGGCAGACCGGAATCTCTCAAGCCGGCGATGACCCATTATTGCCCCGGATGCGGACATTCCATCGCACATCGCCTCGTGGCAGAGTGTCTGGATGAAATGGGTCTTCGGGAAATAACGATCGGCGTTCCTCCTGTGGGATGTGCAGTCCTTGCGTACAACTACTTCAATTTTGATATGGTGGAGGCACCCCATGGCAGGGCGCTTGCCGTGGCCACGGGCATCAAGAGGGTCCTGCCCGAGAAGTTCGTCCTGACTTACCAGGGAGACGGCGACCTGGCAGCCATTGGAACCGCGGAAACCATCCACTCGGCCAACCGAGGAGAGGAGATTTCCACCATCTATATCAACAATGCCATTTACGGGATGACGGGCGGCCAGATGGCGCCCACGACCGTTCTGGGCCAGGAAGCCACCACTGCTCCTATGGGCCGGGAAGCAAAACTGCACGGCTGGCCCATCGATATTTCGCGCATGGTCGCTCTCTGCGAAGGAGTTGTGTACATCGAGCGCTGCGCTCTCACCTCGATCAAGCAAATCCGCCAGGCGAAGAAAGCGATCAGAAAATCCTTTCAATGCCAGTTGGATCACCTCGGTTTCTCTCTCGTTGAACTGCTCTCGCCCTGCCCGACCAACTGGAAGCTCTCACCCAAGGAGGCATGGGCCTGGGTCAATGAGGTGATGACCAAAACCTATCCCATCGGCGTCATCAAAGATACGACCGGATATTCGTAAACCGAGCAAGTAAAGTCCTCGCACAAAAAGAGCGTAACAGGCAAAGTCCTCAAGCGCTCTTTTTATTAGGGAGAAAGTCTTGGACTTCAACTTCTCCTTATGGTAAGTGTGAAAGTCAGGACAAAATAAAACCCCCCGGAAGCGAAGTCCGAGGGGTATCAAAATTCAGCCTGTATCGTGAACCTTCATGCGAGGGCAGTATGGAGTGAAAGCAAAGCCCCATTTCTCAGAAGAGAGGTAGGGCTTTTTGTTTTCTGAATGGCGGCTACCATAGGGGGGTGGTTTGGGAACTCCTGAGCCACAACGACGCGCAACCCACTATGATCTACACCCATGTTGTGAACCGAAGAGGTAAGGGAGTCAAGACTTCGGTGTGACAATCGGGAGTCTGGCGGATGATATTGGCTGGGTTATAGGAGACCATTTTGAAATTCAGTGAATTGGTAAGACTGCTCGAAGCACACGGATTCAGCCTTATTAAGGAGAAAGGCTCAATCCGATACTATGGGAAGCCCAGGTGGCCTGCATTGATTCGGGTTGACTATCATGGGTCAAAGGAAGTACCCAGAGGCACTTGTCACCACATTCTTAAATCTGCTGGAATTAAAAAAGGAGAGAGTCATGATTGATTTGCCCTATTCTTTGATTATCGAGGCAACGGAAGAGCCCGATTACTTTGGGTTCTTCTCTCCTGACCTGGAAGGGTTTACTGGGATTGGCCATTCCATCGAGGACTGCGTGTATAAGGCAAAATGGGGGATGAAGGAACACGTGGAACTCCTCAAAGAACGAGGTCTACCCGTGCCTCCTAAGGTGAAGAATCCCAAAATCATTGTGCAGAATGAAGACAAGTTGGCCGCCTAGGATTAAACACCGAATCAGGTAAAGGGGAGCTATTAACTCCTCCTCCCCACACCACCTAGCATGAGGGTACGCACTAGGTAGTTTACAGAGTCTACCGGGCCGTTATCGTGGCAACTCTAAATCAAAACCCCCAAGAGCCTGAGGGCCAAAGGGGCTTTAATTGTGGTTCAGAGCGCAATGCTTCTGCGCTATCTGTTATGAAAAGTCAGCCTGTATCGTGAACCTTAGTGCGAGGGCGGTATGGCATGAAAGCAAAGCCCCATTTCTCAGAGGAGAGGTGGGGCTTTTTGTTCTCTGATTGGCGGCTACCATAGGCGGGTGGTTTGGGAACTCCTGACCGACAACGAGGCGCGAACCACTATGATCTATACCCATGTTCCGACCGGCACCCAAGCTTCGCGCCACAGGTCAATGCCCTATTGTGCATAATTCAACTCGGAGGAAGATATGAACAACGACGATAGCATAAAATTTCAAGCATTTTCCTATCTATCAAGAGCACATCTTTCCATATCAACGTCTTTTTACAGTGCCTCCTTTGCCTCTATCGCATATTTTGGCTTCTTTTTTACTGTTATTTATCCAAAAACAAATGGCTATTTCTTATTTATCTTATCATTGATATTGTTTCCTGCTTTAATTCCTTCATATCTGTTTCTTAAATATTATGTAAGCAACGTTGCATTCAAAAAATCTGCTGAAGACATAGAATTTAGTGATGGGGAAAGTTTATATTCATATATATGGGGCTATCCTGATAGCCTTCATGGCGATTTTTTTCTGGGGAAGTTATTCCTAAGACTGAATCAACCCATCCTTAAAGGGAAAAAGAATCCACTGTTTTATACGACATTGGCGGTATTGCTTTTTTTGTTTATCATATTTGTTGCAGCCTTTTATTACGTAATGAAATAAATATGCCATTTGCTGGACTCTGACAGCGTAATCGGTGGCGCTCATCCTCAGCAGGTAAGCAAAACATTGGCGGCGTTGCTCTTACCGCGATGGTGTGAAGCCTCCTTTAAAGGGAACGCAGTTAAGTTAGCAGCGTGCCCAACCACGCCTAGGCCGTCGGACACCGCTGTCGCTCCTTGCATGTGCCTGCGGCCCCGCAAGCTTCGTGCCACGGGTCAATGCTGCATTAGCCCATTATGAGAAGATGATTAAGCCCATGGCAACTATCAGAAGTGATGATTTTCGTGCATATCTTGAAGCATTCCACCGCGTTTATCGGGACAAGCTCGTTGCCTATGTGCCTGAGCGGTACCATGGTGATTTGCTGCGGATTCAGCGTCTGCAAGATTCTAAGATTGTTGGGTACGTATCAACGACTTACGGAGTCGGCTATGAGTATCAGCCGGGTGCCGCTGGCAGCCTGGAGATTTCTTTTGGCAGCCGCCGCGTAGATGAGTTTTTCTACGGTCATCATAGAGGACTTATTGAAGATGACGGGAACATCTTCATTCGTCTCACCGGGCGCGACTTTAAAATGGTGTCTTGCAGTGTTGAGGGCCGAATTCCATTGCGGCTTGAAGGGCCGGAAGCTTCGGTCACACTGGAGAACCTTCAGTGGACGTTTAGGGGACAGTCCCGACGAATAGCTTATGCCGAGTTCTTTGCCAATAGAGCGGCCGAATACTGGTCGGTCGAAAAGGCGGTAGAGCGTGCAATGGATGAAGTGCTGCAGGCCAGTATTTACGTCAGGGGTATGGAACGCTTTAATGTATCCCTCAGCGATTATCTCGAACGGTTCAAGAAGGGCCATGTCCTTCTACTTGGTGACTTCGGGAAGGCAGGAATAAAGCGTATTCAAAGAATCGCGGAGCTTCTCGGTACTCTCGGATATTATGGGTTTACACTCCAGGATGTGCGGGAGGT
>JAHECH010000445.1 GCA_024641835.1 Deltaproteobacteria bacterium | reverse complement strand
GGATTAAAGTGGATGAAAGGCTCAGAACCACACAGAAGCATATTTATGCTGCCGGAGATGTGACAGGAAAGTTTCAGTTCACCCATGCCGCAGGCTACGAGGGCGGCATTGTGGTGAGCAATGCCGTTTTTCGTCTTCCACGAAAGACGAATTACACCTTTCTCCCCTGGTGTACCTACACAGATCCTGAGCTGGCCAGCATAGGAATGAATGAGAAGAGGGCGAAGGAGGCAAGGATCGAATACACCGTTTATACGGAGGCTTTCAAAGACAATGACCGAAGCCTCGCTGAAGGGGAAATGGTGGGAAAGATCAAACTCGTTCTTGACAAGAATGAAAGAGCTATGGGTGTGCAAATCCTGGGACCGCAAGCAGGAGAACTCCTAAGCGAGTGGGTTGCGATTTTCAACGGGAAGGTGAAGCTGTCGACTCTTGCATCATCCGTTCATCCATATCCTACCCTTGGGGAGATCAATAAACGGGTGGCTGGAAATTACTTCTCGCCGAAGATCTTTTCAGAGCGGGTGAGAAAAGGACTAAAGTTTTTCTTCCATCTGAAAGGGAGAGCATGCGGATAAGAAGAGGAGCGGTCATCACATCCGACAAGAAATGGGACGAAAGAGCGAGGCGATGGGTTATGGAAGAACAGACTAGACGTGGGAATCCGGAGTTCGAGGCCGTCGTCAAAGGGGTAGCCGAGGAACCAGGGCTGCCTAAGGATCAATGCCTTATCGACGGTGTCCTTGAGCCATGCACTCTCGTCATCATCGGTGCTTCAGGGGATTTGACCACCAGAAAATTGGTTCCATCTCTCTTTAAGCTGTATCTGAGCAACGGCTTGCCCTCGCCCTTTGTGATCCTCGGGTGCAGTCGAACGAAGATGGATGATGATGGGTTCCGGGATCGCATGGAGAAGGCCCTTTCTGAAGGCGGCTCAATCGACCGGGAGAAGTGGAAAGGGTTTGCCAGGTCTTTATTCTACCGCTCAATCGAATACGATGACGTGCCTTCTTACGTCAATCTTGCCGAGTCTCTCCGGACTCTGGAAAGGGAACACGGGACCAAGGGAAACCGGATTTTCTATCTCGCCATTCCTCCCACTCTTTACGAGATCACCGCCCAGATGCTGGGTAAGGCCGACCTCTCTGCAGAAAGAAAAGACGGAGGGGGATGGGCGAGGATTGTCGTGGAGAAACCCTTCGGGCGAGACCTGGAAACAGCAGTTGCGCTGGACAGAACGATCCACGAGTACTTTCAGGAGCGGCAGATTTTCAGGATCGACCATTATCTTGCCAAAGAAACGGTTCAGAACATATTGATGTTTCGGTTCGCAAACGCCATCTTCGAACCCCTGTGGAACAGACGGTACATCGACCACGTGAGTATCACCGCAGCAGAAAGCTTGGGCGTGGAGCATCGGGCAGGATATTACGAGCAGGCGGGCGTGCTCAGAGACATGTTTCAAAACCACATGATGCAGCTTCTGGCCCTAACGGCCATGGAGCCTTCTTCCCTCTTCGAAGCGGACCTGGTGAGGGATGAGAAGGCGAAGCTGTATCGGGCTCTCCGTCCGTTCGCGGTGGACAACCCGGAGGGCTATATTGATCTTGGGCAGTATGGTCAGGGGACTATCGGCGGCAAGGCTGTCCCTGCTTACCGTGAAGAGCCGGGTGTCAGCCCGGAGTCCCTTACACCCACCTTTGCCATCTTGAAAGTCTACGTGGACAACTGGCGCTGGCAGGGAGTTCCTTTTTATATGACTTCGGGCAAGAGACTGGAGCGCAAACTGACTCAAATCGCCATCCAGTTCAAAGAAGTTCCCCACTCCATGTTCCGCCAGGTCTTGGAAGAACACATCAGCGCCAACCGGCTCATTCTCGGGATCTATCCGGAAGAGAAAATTTCCCTGGTATTCGAGACCAAGAACCCTGGTGGCCGGGTCTGTTTAAGGTTAGTGACCATGGATTTCAACTATCAGCAGGGATATAAAGGCCCTGCTCTTGATGCTTATGAAAAAGTGCTTCTCGACGTGATGCTCGGTGATCATATGCTTTTCTGGCGGCAGGATGGCGTTGAGCTCTGCTGGTCCTTTCTGACACCGATACTATGGGAGTGCGAGACATGCAGCAATCGGTCAGAAATGCTTCGACTCTATCCTGCAGGAAGCCGGGGCCCTGAGGCAGCAAAGAAACTGCTACAGGATCATGGGTGAAGCCTGGAGAGATCCAAGAAAGAAACAAGGCGGCAAAGCGTCACTGATTAGAAACCATCACTAAAACGTACTGCGGAGGCTTTCCATGGAGACGTACTATAAGCCCGAAGACTTGCCTAAATTTCCGGATATCGGCCAGGCGGCGCCGGAATTGGCGCAGAAGTTCTTTGACTACTACAATGCGGTTTTTGCAGAAGGAGCGCTCACAGAACGGGAGAAGGCACTCATCGCTCTCGCTGTCGCCCACGCGGTGCAATGCCCTTATTGCATCGATGCTTTCACACAAACCTGTCTCGAGAAAGGCTCCAATATAACCGAGATGACTGAAGCCGTTCATGTGGTGACAGCCATAAGGGGGGGTGCCTCTCTGGTTCATGGAGTCCAGATGCGAAACGTTGCACAAAAGCTTTCCATGTAACCGATAGGAAAAAAGGGGTACACGGGATGTGTCTTGACCAGGCTTTGCAAGAGGGGCCTCCCGAAATCATAAGGGAAGGATGCCCCCAACCCTTCCGGCACACCCTCTCCAGACAGGGCCTCAAACTGGAGCGAGGAAGGACGACCACACTCCAAATCAATGTGGGGCTCCTGTGTAACCAGGCCTGTCGGCACTGCCATCTGAGCGCCGGCCCTGGCCGCGGGGAGAATATGGATGCGGCCACGGCAGAGGAAGTTATCGCCTACGCGAAGAGAAGCGATTTCGAAGTCATCGACATCACGGGTGGCGCGCCGGAACTGAACCCTAACCTGGCTAGGCTCATTCATGGGCTTTCACCCTTTTCCCAGAGGCTCATGTTTCGCTCCAATCTCGTTGCCCTGAATGATGGTACAAGGGAAGATCTTTTTCAGCTCCTCCAGGCCCACAAAGCGGTGATCGTCGCATCTTTTCCTTCGCTGAATGAAGACCAGGCAGATTCTCAGAGAGGCAAAGGCGTTTTTCGGGCGAGTATCGATGCTCTCAAGAAACTCAACGCCATTGGATACGGACAGAATGGCTCCGGGCTGGAACTGAATCTGGTGTCCAACCCCACCGGCGCGTTCCTCCCATCCTCTCAAAAGCAGATGGAGACGCGATTCCGTCAGGTCCTTCAGCAGAAGGTCGGGATTGTGTTTAACAATTTCTTCGCCTTTGCCAACGTGCCTCTCGGCCGCTTCCGCCAGTGGTTGATCCAATCCGGCAATCTCGAAACCTATCTGAGCAAGCTCGTATCAAGCTTCAATTCCTGTGCCGTGGAAGGGCTCATGTGCCGCACCCTTATCTCCGTCTCGTGGGATGGATATTTCTATGACTGCGATTTTAACCTTGCGAGAGACCTTCCCATGGGAGGGAGAAAAGTGCATGTTGCTGAAATGAAGGGGCCCCCTCCGCCGGGGAGCCCCATTTCCGTCGCCGACCACTGCTACACCTGCACAGCGGGAGCGGGTTTTACCTGAGGCGGAGCGATCAAGGTCTAGTCTAGGCCGCACGCAATCTAGTTCGCTACATAAAGGAAAGCCTGAAACGTGACACCCCTACAGGCTTGGAAGGACTGATAGAGTGGGTGAATCACTACGAGCAAAGACAGAGGGGCGTCAGAAAGGGCTATTAAAGGCTCTGATCTTGATCGTCTTCATCCTTCTCGCCATTTACATGGTAAGGTTCACGGCCATCAGGGAATACCTCACAGCTGAGGGGTTGAGCCGGTTTCTGGATGGGGCTGGGATCTGGGCACCCATCCTTTATATCCTATTCTACGTTGCGGGTGCGTGCTTGTTTATCCCTGGCTCGCTTTTGACCGGACTTGGCGCAGCCATATTCGGACCTTACTGGGGGTTTCTGTATGTCTGGGTTGGTGCCATGCTCGGAGCGAGCGCGGCCTTTTTTATCGGCCGGACGCTCGGCAGGGACTTTGCAGCATCCCTCATCGGGGAGAAACTCAAGAAATACGACGAAGCGATCGAACGGAATGGATTTGCCACTACCCTCTACCTCAGGTTGGTCTACTTTCCCTTCACGCCCATGAACTTCGGGATGGGACTCACCAGGGTACGTTTCTGGGACTACTTCTTCGGAACAGGGCTTGGCATCATTGTAGGGACCTTTATTCTTACCTTATTCATAGGCACGGTAAAAGAAGTCTGGGCTTCGGGAGATTGGGGAGGCTTGATTTCTTTTAAGGTCTTTTTCTCCTTAGGGCTGCTTGTTTTTTCGTTTTTTATCCCCAAGATCATCAAGAAGATCAAAGGGGAAATTTAATCATTGGAAGTTCTGGGACGCGATACTAGCACCAGGGCGGGAAGACATGGAAAAACGAAGGCAGTTTCTCAAAAAGATGCTGGGTGTTATGGCAGGGATGGCCGTTCTCTTCAGTCCCTTTCGCTCTCTGCTTCGGTCAGCTCTCGCACAAGC
>JAHECH010000444.1 GCA_024641835.1 Deltaproteobacteria bacterium | reverse complement strand
CGATGCCACGCTCGCCTTGGAACGAGAGCTGCCACTCTGGTCGGTATTCTCAACCTCATCCCGATCTTCAAACGCCCATTCCTCCTCAAATTGTTAAGAGCAATGATATCATCTGGATCCGCCCTGTATTTAGTGCTGATGCTGCTCAGTGATTCTCCTCTTCTCACTCTATGAATCCTGTAAGTAATGGCAGGGGGACACCAGGCAGGAATGGAATCAATCTTGGCCAGAAGCAACTCACCCTTTCCGACAGGAACCTTCAGGGGATACGCACTATCGGGAGTCAGGTTCTGCCTCAGTTCTGCATTCATTTCCTCTAACTCCTCGCGAGGAACATCCAGGTTCTCCGCAATGGTCTTCAATTCAATTTGCTTGTTCACCGTCACTTCTTGCCATTCCATTTCCTTGTCCGGAGGGGGCAGGTCCATGCCATAGGCGGAAGGATTGTTGACAATATGCAACACTGCCATGAATCTTGGCACATAAGCTGCCGTCTCTCTCGGTAGCTTTTGATAGAGGTCCCAGAAATTGTCCATATAATTGATCTTCTGAGTCTTGATGCGATTCAGTACCGTATATTCGCCACAGTTGTACGCTGCAAGAGCAGTCGTCCAATCACCAAAGATTTGATGCAGTTCTCGCAAGTAAGCAATCGCCGCCTGTGTGGATTTCTCGAAGTCCATCCTTTCGTCGATCCAGCGGTCCCTCTTCAGGCCGAACCGATACCCTGTTGAAGCGATGAATTGCCACATCCCTAGGGCTCTTGCGGAGGAATAGGCTCTTACCCTGTAACCGCTTTCAAGCAGGGGGAGCCAGGACAGTTCCTCTGGGAAACCCGCTTCTCGGAGAGCCTTGATGAGCAAGGGCCTGTATCTTCCAGAACGGCGATAAGCATTCATGAAAAAGTCACGCTCTCTTGTTTTGAAGGACTCTATCTCTCTCATGACATAATTGTTCATGGCAAGAGGAATGGCCTTTGCGGTTCCCGTGGCAACCGTGTACCTCGACGCATAAACCTCCACAATCCGTTTCGATATGGTGAGACGAAGGTCTTCTTTCTGTTGTGAGAGATTTGGATCGTCATCTGCGTTCACTTTCAGTATCGTCGAATAGGCTTTATCCAGAGCTTCAATGGCGCTGTCCAGGTCTCCGCGCTGCCACAAGTCGTTGGCAGTCTCGCAATCCTCAAGGGCCGAATCCAGAAGTTCCTCGTCCGTCATCTCATCGGAGCCCTTTGCGCCAGTATCCTTGGCTTCGGCGGCTTCGGCCATTGGCGCAGGCGAGGCATTGTCTTTGCCTGCCGGGGAGGAGGCATCATTGTCAGCCACGGTGTCGTTTGAAGTTATCGTCTTTGGCGCAGTCACCGCTGATGAGCTCTCGGTTTTCTTCTGTTCATCAGGTTTTGTCACTGGATCACCTGTCCCGTATGAAGGCAACGTCACACAGCCAGAAAAAAACGTAAAAAGCAAGGGCACTATCAAGCTTACGACGAACCGACTGAACCATCTGGCGATCATAAAGAAATCTCCTTACCGTCATTTCCTTGCAATGCTTTTGTGAACGAGACAAGACTCATAGATAGGTGTGAGAAAAGACCTTTTTTTGTAGTTCCCTCATTTAAAGAATTATACGAAAATATGACAAAATGGTCAACAGAATATATCATGACCATGAGAGAAATTTCCCGCTCAGCCCTGTTACGAGTCCTTAGAGAACTGTAGGAATGCGCCCCCTTGGCCTTCCCGTGGGTTCACTTGATTCTTGATCTGTTTCAGGGTATAGTGCAAAAAAATGATGACCAGAACCACCAGAGCCGAGTCTATGTCAAAGATGGGAATGCTTTCCCTTACCCCAGTCCGGGCTGAAGCAAAGAAATGCCTTTCGTGCGGCACTGACCGCATGAAGGCAGGGAGGCGATATTGTTCGAAGGAGTGCCGGCAGCAGATGCTCTGGGTTCTTTCCCTTTCCAAGGGATTGCTCAAAGTCTTTAACGCTAGGTATGCTGCATTCTCATTCAATAGTACCCATGTGGTCCTTGATGTTCTTCCCGTCTGGGCAAAAGAGATTTCCAGATTTCTATATAAGAGGACCGATGGGAAAAAGCCAGCCCAGGACCTCAAGAGCCTCATTCTCCAATCTGGTGCGGAGTGGTACCACATCATCAGCAGCAGGAACTCCAGAAGCTATGCCTCCTTGTTTCTTCTGAGCAAAAACAATTACGGGCGCATTGCTCCTGAGTCCATCAAACCGAACAGAAAAGTGAAGCCAAGGCTCAGCAAACGGGAAAGGGAATCTATCAAGATTCTTCAGCTCAAGATGGAAGAGTTGGTCTCCGTCGGGCATGTGGCAAAGATAAGGTCAGTCTACAAGAAATTGGCCAAAATTTATCATCCGGACGTGGGAGGGGATGCAGAAAAATTCAAGAGACTCAACGAAGCTCATCAGCAAATGCTTCAATGGGCTGAACAACCTCACTTCACTTCAACGAAAGCCCTCGCGGATTGCTGGTCTTACGATGGCCTCACCAACCGATGGACCCCTCCCTCTGTGATTTGAGGGCTGATCAAACATCCCGTGTTCTATGATCTCACCCGTTTCAAAGATCCTGGGAAAGTACCGCTTGGACGCATCGGCACCATGTCGCATGGACTCGGGGGGCACATGGGACATTAAGGCCATGGCTCTCCCTTTGGAGAGGATAGATCCAGTCACTATCAATATCGCTGTGAGCCTCAGGACACGCGTCGTCCTCTCATCGTTCAAGGAAGGGAGAGTGAAGATCTCTTCTCAGGGCTTCCCCCACGTGGAAGAAGCGCCCTTTGAAGGGCTCCCTTTCGAGTCCCCTTACGGACTCTTTTTCGCTGCCATCTCCTATTTTGGTTACCATGGTCTTCAGGCGGAAATCTATTCTGATTCTCCCGTGAGGTCAGCTCTGGGCGGGTCGAGCACCGCCCTTGTCGCCCTCATTAAAGCCCTGTCCAAATTAGGGGTGATTCTAGGGCAGAGACCGTTGTCTTCGAAAGAGATCTTGCGTCTCGGTTACCACCTTGAAGATGCCGTCAGCCCCGGGAAATGTGGTATTCAGGATCAAGCTGCTGCGGTGTACGGGGGTGTCAATCTTTGGACTTGGCACTATGCAGACAGATCATCCCCTTTTTTGAGACAGCGATTGCTTGACGGTCGAGGCCAGAAAGAAATGTCAAAGCACTTTCTGTTGGCGTATAGCGGACAGAGCCATGTCTCCGCGCGCATTAATCGTGCCTGGATCCATGAGTTTCTATCTGGCAGAACAAGGGCCGGATGGATCGAAGTAAACGACATAGTGAAAAGGCTTGCCAAGGAGATCCACGCCATGAAGTGGAACCATGCGGCTCATCTTTTGAGGCAGGAAATGGCGATTCGGAGAGACATCACTCCCGATGCCCTTACACACCTCACTGAATCCCTGATTGGTCAAGCTGAAGAGGTAGGGTGCGGTGCACGGTTCACAGGTGCCGGAGGAGGCGGCTGTGTGTGGGCTATAGGACAATCAAGCAGGATCAAGCTGCTTAAGGAAATCTGGGCGAGAACCCTTGCTTCCACAAAAGGAGGCAGGATTTTGGAGTGTGTGGTCGAACCAAAAGGGGCGATCTAGCGAGCGATGGGTTGATAAGAGAAGTTTGTGCGTATTTTAGTGACGGGAACTTTCGTAGATTGGGCCGCAGGCGTGGGCCTTGAACATGTTCTTGAACTCGTTCAAGAGCGCGTTGGTCGCCTGCTCCACAAGCAGGACATCCTGTTCCGACACCTGGCTCATATCCATTTGGTTAACCGCTTTTCTTATTTTCTCGAATTGTGAGAGAATGTTCTCATTCTCGCAGTCTTCGCTGACGCTCTTGTGAACGTCAATGATAGTGCCGATACAGGTCTCTACCCTCAGGCGAAATTCGTACTTTGTCTCCATGCTTATCGCATCTAAGCCTTCCCGGTCTCTGCCAGGGTATCCATAAAGACCTTGTAGAATTTCTCGTTGTCCGAAACCGCCTTCTTCAAAATAGGGGGAAGCTTTTCCAGGTCTTTCGTGTTGATAACCACATTCGCACTCATGGCAAAAGCCATCATGTCATCCATGGTTTTGAAGTTGTCCGACACCAGGGAGACAAAAATCTTTCGGCGGACAGCCATGTTGAGCCGGTTCAAGTAATTGACCATGCCACTGCGTTCCAGAGGCTGGCCGTCAAATCCGTCCATCAAAATGACCATGTCGAAATGGTGAAACCGCGTTTTACCGATGGCATCTCTCGTATCGGGTGTGGAAATCGCCTTGTACCCGATAGTCTCCATGGCCTTGCTGATCATTTCTCCACGCTCGGTGCTATTTGCCATGACCAGTGCCAACCTCGCCCCTTCTTCAAAGAATTCGAGGGAGGCGTCCCCGGCATAGTCTTCATACCCGTAAGATTCTTCGGCCGGTTTGGTCGCTGGCTTTGATTCGATAAACCCGAGCCGGAACTTTCCCGTATCAGAGGCATTCATCGATTCGGAAGGCACTTCAGGCACCATGGTTTTTCGCATATCCAAGACGATTTTCTTCTTACACTTAGGGCAGGCGATTCTCACCG
>JAHECH010000016.1 GCA_024641835.1 Deltaproteobacteria bacterium | reverse complement strand
CTGGGAACGAGAACTTCAGACGAGGACTATACACTGGTTCTCAAGAGGTTGAACAAAAGACCCCTGGATTACTTCCGCCTCTTTTACGCCGACACCGCTCTTTTTGGAGCAAAGGAAGCGACCCTGTGCGGGATGAAGTTTTTCGGAGCTGAGAGAGTTCTCTTTGCTTCTGACTCACCTTTTGACCCTGAGAGGGGCTCAGCTTACATCCGCTGGACCATTGAAGTGATTGAGAGCCTGGAACTTTCCCCTGATGTGCGCAAAGCCATATATGAGGGCAACGCAAGGAAGCTCTTAAGGCTAAAATAGGTTTCCACAGGGCTTCCGGGAAGCCGGAGAGCGATCTTGACAAAATTCCCGGAAGAATGCTGCGAAAAGGACGCTAGACTCCTTGACAAAGTGGCGCATGATGTCGTCGCACAGCTCATTGGTACATGGATCGGGCAGATGGATCGTTTGGAAATGTCTTTTTCTTCATGTTTCTTTGGATTGAGGCAGGAGTCTTGCCTGGACAAGAATCCCTGCGGTCGCTAACACCAGGAAAACCATGATGCCAATCGATTTCCCCACAGCTAATGCTTCAACAACCGCTCCGGCTCCAACCAAGGAAGAGATCACGATGATCGCCCAGTCCATGATCAAAGCCGCAATGAGCGCCCCAACGACCCCACCGACAAGGAACAGGGGAGTACTTACGCGTCCTGCACCCAATGATTGAGCTACAATGAGAGCAAGGTAAGCGCCCCCATAGAATCCTGCGAGAGCAAAGGCAACGCGTTGCACCAACACCGCGAGCAACGCTCCGAGA
Source organism: Deltaproteobacteria bacterium (assembly GCA_024641835.1). GTDB lineage: Bacteria > Desulfobacterota > DSM-4660 > Desulfatiglandales > HGW-15 > JAHECH01. The sequence continues at coordinate 16,771 of JAHECH010000016.1, read as the reverse complement.
AGACCGGCGCCGAGAGCTACCAAAAGCCTTATCCATTGCGGGTAATCGGGGAAGAGAAGGCCGCTGAACTGAATGCCGAACAAGAACCCGGCGATCGCGACAAAAAGCCAGAAGAGCTTCCGCCCAAAAATAAGCAAGATGAGACCTAAAACGATATTAAAGATGGCCATTCCGCCTCCATTCGCAGCCGGCGCCTAACAAGGCGGATCTGACGCGCAGCTCGCACCGCCGTTCCACCCTCCGGTGCTACGCTCGGCAGGAAGAAGATCCCGAGAATCGGGAGTGGTGTGGGGAGGGGGAGTTAGAAGCTCCCCTTTACCCGATTATGGCAGATGCTCCAGGTCCTCCATGTCTTTGTGTCGACCACAGGCCCTTTTGTTGGCCTTAAGATCATCCAGCGCAATGAAATTCACGGGGATGCCATCGATCTCCATTGTTTCTCGACGTGAATAGCAGTCGTGAAAATCAACGCCGGAAGCTGTGGTTATCAATTCAATCCTGACCGGGGGAACACCAATCCGGATGACCTTATCCTTTGCAGTGAATAACTTCTTCGTCACCTCTCGTTCCGACATCCCGAAATCGTGAAGTGCTTGTGCCGTCTTTTCGGCATTCGCCTCACTCACTGCAACCCAAATATCCATGTCCCCGGTTGCGCGGGGATAGCCATGGTAGCCCACGGCATACCCTCCTACGAGAAGGTACTCAACTCGGTGAGAGTTCAGCAGTCTCAAGAAGTCTTTGAAGTCTGGATGTAGTTCGATCTGTGCCATAAACCAACCGTCGATTAAGCTCAATTGCGTTCAAGCGATCAGCCCGGTTTAGAGATAACCAATACCGTTTTTCTTCCATGATGTCATCAATAGAAGAGACCGTCAGCTTTGTCTTGTCCAAACGCGGCATCTTACTGTCCATATCGCATTTTCCTTTTTATTGAGTAGGGGACGGTCATAGGTAAATAAGCAACTCAGTTTCTGATCTGATATTCATTTGACTTTGAGATTCCTTCTCCTTTGATAACAGCGTACCCCACTCCGGGTTGGGTCATACCCAGCCTTCTCGCCAACTCTCTTTGCCCATAGCCAAGTCCTCTAACCGCCCAAAAGCAAAAAAGGGCTCTCGCGTCAGACTTCACCTTTTCCTTGCTATCACGATCCTTATTGTCTTCGAGAATATTCCGGCGTTCAATGCCGCGGATCATCACATGGTGGAGCACACCAAGCGCGTCTAATCTGGCTAATCTTGGCATGCGTATTTCCTACCCCGTCACATTCACCACGTCAAGTTACTTGGTTTCGTATGACCGTCCCCCATTCCTAGAGCCGAAAGTCGGTAAGTTCGTGTATCGAAGCCAGTACCCAGATTCACCACCGTCTCGGTTTGATCGTCCACAGCTTCAACCACTTTATTCAGAGACATACGGAACAGGGGATACATACCGAGAATCTTGGTGTAGGCTCCAATACTGCTTGTGAAGTTGCGAAGTTATTGGACCTGGCTTACCATCACCGAGTAGGCGGCTGTCAACCTTCGTGACGGGCATGATCCCTCCGGCGGTGCTGGTAATAAACACTTCGTCCGCTTGTCGGACTTCTTCGGCAGAGACATTTCGAGTTTCGACAGGGATGTTGAGCATCTGACCCATTTCGATGACAGTTCTGCGCGTAATGCCCTCGAGCACTCCTCGCCCGGGTGTGGTGAGCTTGCCCTTCTTAACAACAAAGATGTTGAAACCTGGCCCCTCGATGGCATTGCCCTCGCGGTCGCTTAGAATGGCGGTTTCCCCGCCGCGACTGTAAGCTTCATACAGTCCTGCTACTAGGTCAAGCCAGTGGTAATTCTTTATGGTCGGGTCAACGGAAGTCTCTGGAATTCGATGCACGTGACTGATGATCAGATGCAAACCTTCCTTTTGCCTTTCTGGATCGGCAATCCACACAAACGGCACGGCGAAAGCATAGAAACGATTAATACAGTGGCGCGGGTCGCGGCTTCCCGCGGTTGGGACCCCGCGCGTGCAAATCATTTCCACATAGGCATCGTGCAACCCACTCAACTTGACGCATTCGAACAAAATTTCCCGAATCCGATCCCGGTTGTGGGGAAGAGTCATGTGAAGTTGCTGCATGCCCCGTAAGAAGCGGTTGAGATGGTCATCGAGTCGGAAAAAGCTACCTTGCCAAACGTGTACCACATCGTACGTAGAATCGGAGCGCAAAAAGCCCCAATCGAGGATTGGGATGCGTGCTTCAGAGATGGGCACGAACTGCTCATCAATGTAGGCCGTTCCGCCTTTGAGCGCCGAGCGACTGACGGGTGGATTCATGGTTACTCCTTGTAATAGATTTCATCCGGTCTCGTACCAACGATAAGCCCCATCGGTTGGGCCTCCATTCGATGTGTAATAGGGGACATCATTTCATTATTTCCTATGTCCAATGGGCGGAGCAATGCATCCGATACGATTTATTTAGCTCATCAATTACCCTCTTCATTTCGCCTTCTCGCCTCGACCCCAAAAAGTAATAAAACGATGTACCCCATTCCTCTGTAGCGTCCTTATCTATCGGTCTGTGCGTAGCAGACTGGCAATACGAGCTTCAAACTCAGCGAAACGTCTGTCCAATTTCTCCTTCTCGACGCGCTTCTCATCCTCGGGCAGGAAGGAGTACCAAAGGCTGTTGTAGACGATCTGCTTAAGGTCGTCGTAGGAAGGCTTATAACAGCTCACGTAAAGCACGTATTCGCCGCTCAAGTCGTTGCGCGACACCCCTGCATCGTCGCTTGAAATGACGATGGGTACCCCATACTGCACATATAGACGCACGGGATGGGCCTCTTTCTTGATACCCAAGATGAAGGCGTTGCTGGTCAGATTGACCTCTAAGGCGACCTTACGCTGTTTCATTATGCTTAGCAGCTCGAGAGCATCAGCTTCATGCACGATATCCACACCGTGACCTATGCGATCCGCCCCGGCGACGAGAACGGCTTCACGAATATGCGAGCGCAAGCCCTCGGGTGGTACCATCCCTAATGCAAGCTCACCTGCATGCAGGGAAAGTTTTACGCCGGGGAAGTGCTTCTTCAAAAACGCAAACATTTTCATGTGAAGGCTATAGTCGCGCATAGCTACATGGCCATTCTCTGGCCCGACGATGTTCACACCTACGACCAACTTACTGCGCTTGGCAGCAGCAAACGAGGTATACAAGCCACTGAAAACTTTAGCAGGGGAGCTGTTGCGCGATACATAAGCCTGGAACCGCAACTTGAAACTTTCATCATCAAGACCTGCTGCCGCATCTTCCAGTGACTTCAGATAGGCATCAACTTTGGCGCTTGTGTAGGCATCGTTGACGAGAAAGTCATAAGCTCTGACGAATGCGTCTTCGATCTGCTGTGAGGAGGAGACTGCGTTCAGCGGATTCAGTTGTGTCTCCAGCTCAGGAATATCTATCGTGGGACTGCTTTTCAGCATGGTCTCCAAATAGCCGAGGTTTTCCTCCTTGGCGCGTGCTTTCAGCAATTGCAGGCCTTTATTGTAGTCATAATTAGAGACCACCCCGAAGTAGCCAAAGGTGTCAAAAAACTGCTGATCCGGTGCAAGCTGCTCATGGAAGTGATTGTCATAGTCCTTGTCCGACCATCGTTTGAGTAGTTCTCTATAGAACATATCGTCCTTGCGGACAGCATCTGCATTAATGCAGAGAGCACGCGCGGCCCCGCTCAGATCCTCGGGCTTAGACTCAATCCGAAACTTCTCGATCTTCAGTCTCGCGTCACTAACGCGGTATATGCAGTAATTTTGTGCACCTACCCAATCCAAATAGGTTTCGGCATAGATGGCACCCGTATAATGATGATGCAAGTCTCCGCCCTTGGGTAGCATGTTGGTAAACAAGGTCAACTCAGCGACGTGCGGTGTGTCGCCTGTGATAAGTTGTGAATAATAATTGCGAGTCTCAATAAGATTGCTCAGCTGGTTACTGAGAATCTTATCTTTCACCCCGGAACAATTCAAAGTCAGCACACAGACCAGCACCAACCACTTCATTGTTTTCATATAGCTTCTCCAATCAGATTGAAGCTGTCCTAAGAGTGGGGGACGGTCATAGGTAAATAAGCAACTCAGTTTCTGATCTGATATTCATTTGACTTTGAGATTCCTTCTCCTTTGATAACAGCGTACCCCACTCCGGGTTGGGTCATACCCAGCCTTCTCGCCAACTCTCTTTGCCCATAGCCAAGTCCTCTAACCGCCCAAAAGCAAAAAAGGGCTCTCGCGTCAGACTTCACCTTTTCCCTGCTATCACGATCCTTATTGTCTTCGAAAATATTCCGGCGCTCAATGCCGCGGATCATCACATGGTGGAGCACACCAAGCGCGTCTAATCTGGCTAATCTTGGCATGCGTATTTCCTACCCCGTCACATTCACCGCGTGAAGTTATTTATTTTCCTATGACCGTCCCCCATTCCCAAGGAATAGAAGAAAGAGTGATAACCATGTCGAACTGGAGACCCTCGCGAAACCCTTCAGTTCTGCAGCCACTTGCTGGTGATGAACCTGTTTAACTATGCCGTAGACTTGTTCGAGCTCAGCTATCGCTCTTTCGAAAATGCGGGCAAAAAGCAAATTACGATAATGGTGAATCAGCATCAGCAGAACGAACATGCTCATAGCTAAGAATATGGCAGCCGGCAACACCGGTCTTTGTGCCCATTTCGAGAGTCTATCAGGGTCAAATCCAACAAACGCGACTACAGCAGCGATCGCCAGAGCAGGGATGTGCCAAGACAAAGCAAGGTGAAACCGCTTCATCTGCCAGTATTGCGAGTATTGTTCTTTGACAAAATCGGTGTTCACGTCACCATCTTCCATAATTTCGCTCCTTGTCTTATTCCTGCACGTCCAACGTTAGAAATAAGGCGCGGGGCAACTGGGCATTGCAAAACAGCAGAGCATATTCCCCGTCGCCTTGATTGATATGTTAGCCACATAACCAAAGTGGCTGCGGTCAACATGACTGAAGAATCCTGTTGATGTTGAGGCGCAACGGCTCCTTCTGACAACATTCAAGAACGCCAAAAAAGAAGAAAGCTAGCGTCGAATACATCCCAGCTTCTGGCTCTGTAGTCTTCAACCAAACGGGACTGGCCGGCTTTGACCTGTCTCTGGGAGCTACCCAAATAGAGGAACCGGAATCCAAAGCGACAAGCGCACAATCCTCCTCGCTGTTGCCTCTGAGGAAGCGAAGACAGCTACTCTCGGTAGTCATCTGCTTGAAGCCAAAAAGAAAAAATGACGGCCCTTCATCCTTATTGTTTCTCCGGCCGCCCCTCGGGTGAGCAGTGGTCCAGAGATCTCTAATAGCTTGGAACTTCCTCCCAGCATCCTTTAGCGCATGGGCATCGAGCACCGAACGGACTTCGACAACGGCAAAGACTCCTTCAATTGGTATCTGCTGCACACCACCTTGCTTCCCGAATACCGGTGTTCTCATGCGGTCGTAAACGACGATATCGCACTGTGGTGAAGTACCTTCAACGTCAAACGAGAACAACTCGCCTGTTCCTACGCCATAGGCCTCGGGAAGATTCTCTCTCAGAAATTCCGCAACACCGCTTTCTCGTTTTCTCCCTCTTTCGCCTTTATGGCGGATTGTCGATGAGATTTCATACTTGTTTTGGAGTTCCTTCTGCAATCCAGCAAGAATCTTTGCGTGTATCATCAGAGCACCATTTGATGTGGCTAATGCGGAGTTGAGCCGTGGCCCGAAGGGCCATCGGTGTCGAACTCCTTGTTCTCCCCGAGCGGAGCGAGGGGGGAATGCGGCGGATCATCCGCAGCGATTGTCGAGGACGCGCAGCGTCCCTGAGGTCCGCGTTGAACGCGTTGTTATGCCTGCTAGCTAATTTGCACAAATCTGTCATCACGGGGGCCGCCTAACAGAATTACTGGCTCTGGCCCATCGCCAACATCCCTGATAGCCGAGATCAAGAATTTCTCTGTTTGCCTGCGAAGCAAGAAAGATAACCTCAGAGTGACAACGTGATTACCATCCCCTGCCCAAGTGTGGTTCGGCTCACTACCCCAATATGGATTGCCTGGATGCTCTTGGGAGACTCGCTGAGGAAATGTGGCAACTATAAACGTCTTGCGCAGGTTCTCCTCGGTATTAGAAATATTTCCCCGCCATATCACAAAGCGTTTTTCTGCGTGTTTCAGACCTGCGTACTGAGTCACTTGAATTGAGCAATTTACATTCTTATGAGCTTTCAAGAATCTCGAATGGATCACTGCCTCATACCATCGTCGCCCACCCTCAACTCTGTGAGCCAACACAAAGTTCTCAACCTCGATGATTCTTGTCATCTTTCTTGCCGTTGAGCGAAGAGACGAGTTCTCATTCGATAAGTCTGCGTAGACCACTCCAGCGAGGAGCGTCGAGGCTGAAAAAAGGAGCCAACCCCAAGGAACATTGGCGAGAGTTTGATTGAACCTTTGTGACAACCACTGTTCCCCTATCCAAAAGATCGCGGAGATGAGCACTGACAGTCCTGGGATGGTGTACTTCAATCACTTCTCCTTGAGGCGAAGGCATCACCGGGAGGCAAGCGCTTTTCTTGCCGATCCGGTGCATGCCATAGTGGTACGCCCGGCATGGGCGTGAACTTATGAGGCGACCTGCCTTAGCTGAAAGCTACGGCAAGGCACGAAGTCCTCTATACGTGAATCCTGGTAATGCTTGATATCGTTAACATAAGTACTAGCCGAAGGCAAGAGCCTGCCCCGGAATTGATCTGGGGGCGGAAGCGTAAGGGACCGTCCGAAGGAAGCCGGAGTGCAAAGCTATTAGAGCTAGGATGTCCTGAAGTTTTCGAATGACTTGCCCCCCTCTAGAGGGCTTGTCCGCCTCTGGCGGAGACCCGCATGCGGGTCGAAAATCCCCCTTTAGCCGGGATGGCTCGCCAGAGGCGAGTAAATCTGGGGAGGGGGAGTTAGAAGCTCCCCTTTACCCGATTAGGGGTCCCAGTTTTGTGCCGCTACGAATTCCAAAAGAGTCTTGCCTTCCAAGATGTGATCATGAACATCTTTGAGATGAGAAAATGGATAGGCGAGACCGTAGTAGATGATCCTACGTATTTCAGTGCGAGTCACCCTTTTTTGGTCTGAAATCTCTTCTATTTCTTCGGTTGCCTCCTCTACATCTTCGGTCCGAACCATCCCTGTAGCGTAACCAGCAACTCTCGTACCAACAAAGAGAGGGGAACCACTCATTCCAGCTGGCACAGGGAAGTTCAATTCCAAATACCTGCCTGAAAACGTTATGTGGCCCTTGAGAACCCGCATTTCTTTTCCAGATGCCCAAACTTCGTGGCTAGGAATCCCGATCATCTGGACGTCTGTCCCAGCAAGTATACGATCCGATATTAGCTGAAGATACTTGGTGGCTTCAAGATTGACATGAAATAGAGCAATATCAAACGACTCGAATTTGGCAGCCTTCGTTATCCAGCAGACCTTATCTTCGCCATCTTTGCTAATAATGGCAACGATACGATGTCCTTCTTTGATATTCTCAGGCAAGGGAATTACGTGGTTAGCCGTGACGGCATCGCCCCGTTTAGTAATGAAGAAGCCTGTTCCTAGGAAAACACGAGATTCAAGGTATACTCCGTTGCCTTGAGTCTGAACCGAAAAGATCGGGAATATGTATTCACGGGCGTCCTCAAGTACCAGCATACTCATCTTGTACCCCTAACGCCGCTAATCAGCCGCGCGCCTTTTTGGGTCCGCTGAATTAGCCTGGTTGGGTGTCAAGAACACATACTTTCACACCGATTTGCGATGAATTTATGGTTAAAGTTCTTTCAAATTTTTCATTACTTTTTCCTTTGTCTATCAGATACATTCCTACGGCTATTCCATAATCTATTATTCCTTCTGTCTTAAGTCGCTTAAGCTTATCAATATCTTCATTTAATCCATTTGAAACCCAGGCGTTATCCTTTGATGGTCCTTTCAATTCAACAGAAAAGATTGCTTTTCTATTGTCAACATCAAAATAGCAGAGACAATCAGATTTTTCGACTCTTCTATGATACTTACCACAGCCAATTCCTTGAATTTCACATGATAACCGACGACGTATCATCTCAGTCAAATATGGATATAACTCCTCTTCATTTCCTTGATTTGCACCCCAATTGCGTTTGGCCACATCAAAAAAAGGATTACTAAAGACTAATTCGGAAATAGCTTCCTCAACAATTTTCTTAAACTCTGATGCATCCATCTTTATTCTACACCCAACAATGTAATTAAGCGATTTTCCGCATTTTACTACCAGTGTGGCCGATATGTAAAATGATATTGACACAAGGCCTTAGTTTTGTTGAGCGTGTTTGTCGGTTAATATCCCAAATGGAATAAATACACCCATACCGGTTATGATGCCATGCTCAATATACCTCCTGAGATATTCAGGGGTTTTATCGCGCTCCTAGAAAGACGGGATCTTCCTTCCGCACAACACAACTATTACAAAAAATGGCTGCGGTACTACCTGGACTTCTGTGCCAAATACCGTCTGAAGGATACATCATCTAACAGCTTGGCGCAGTTCCTCAGCAAGCTGCGGGAAAAGAAACAGACCGAAGCGCAGGTGAAGCAGGCGGCTCATGCTGTGTCGCTCTATCTTGACCTCCGGCGGCGGTCAAAAGCGGCATCGACCTCTGATGGGGCAAAACCTTTGTCCACCGCAGGGGATGGAGCCAGTCCCTACCTCGCGACTCCATTTGTTCCCGGCAGGCAATCATCCGTTGCGGAAGGGCCCATTCAGACATCGGCCATCGCGCATGCGCCATGGGAGCGTGCGATTGACGAGCTGGTGGCGGTCATCAAAACAAAGCATTACTCGCCCAAGACCCTCAAGTCCTACGGTCATTGGGCGCGGAAGCTTCGCGATTTCCGGAAAGACAGGGAACCTTCGTCGCTTTCTTCAGAAGATGTTAAGGAATTCCTCCCATGACGGCAAGGGAAAGAAGGACCGGGCCGTCCCCCTGCCTCAGTAGTCCGTTCTGGGGTCGGGCCACGGCATCTGCTTGATTATTCAGCATTAAGGTTCCAGGAGAAGGCGTTTTCAGGGCCTATATCGTCGTTTTCGGCCCCGAAAAGAGCCTTATAGTGACCCGGCCCCTCCCGGAGCTGATACCCTTCACCGCCCTCTATGATATCCCTCCCTTTGGCCCGGAACCCCAAGAGCCCTTTCACATTCTCAATGAAAGACTTGCTCCCCACAGCGATACTACCCGTCCATTCTTCCTGTCTGGGTTTCGCCCCATTTCCCAAGTATTCTTCCACCCATCCTTTGTGGCTGCTCCTTAGCTCATCATAGGATCCGGCTCCAATCAATCTTTGCAGCCTCTGGTAATCAATCAGTACGTTCTTCCTTCGCGGCTCCTGAATCTCATTGTAGCCGCAATATGACCACGTCGATGGATGGCTGACCACCCCAGCCCGCACCATGTTTGTATCAAGGTAGACCATACATCTTGCCAGATGTTCGCCGCTTTCCACTGCGGTTGCATGATAACGATCTTCCCAGTACGCTCCCTTTCGACCCTTTCTCTGATTGAATTCCTGCCCCGTTCGTCCAGCCACCAACTGCATTGAATTGGGGATCACATCCCTGTCCCCATCGTCGGCAACGAGTAAGTGGATGTGGTTCGAAGTAACCATGTAGTTCAAAATCGTCAACCCATACCGTTTCCTGGCTTGATACAGCCATTGCAGATACCGATGCCGATCCTTTGCGAACTTAAGGAGAAATTCCCTCTTATGGCATCGGTGGGTGATGTGCCAAATGCACCCCGGGATGTAATGTCGCTTTGCCCGTGCCATACCTCTCCGACAATAACAGCGTTTTTGGCATCAAAAAAGGCCTTATTGCCCCTATTCAGGCCGCGAATCCAAAACCATTCAAAACGATATCAGATACTTCCCGTGGCCCGACCCCAGTTCCAACTTTGAAGGAGAGGGAGGGGAAACGCTGGGCCAGAAGGGGCACAGCAAGGATCACCGCCCGGATCTGAACCAGATGGTTGTCGGAATGGTGATCGACAGCCATGGCAAACCAGTCTGCTGCGAGATGTGGCCGGGCAATACGGCGGATGTCACTACGTTGCTCCCTGAGACCGAACGTATCCGTGCCCGCTTCCACATCGCTCAGTTTTGCATAGTCGCTGACCGGGGAATGATCAGTGCTGACACGATCAGAAAGCTTGAGGAAAAGGAGATCCCCTACATCCTGGGTACCCGGATGCGGAAAGTCAACGAGATCAAAGGCGATGTGCTATCCCGTGCGGGGAGATACCGGGAGGTTCGTCAGGAAGGCAAGTCCTCCAAAGATCCTGCTCCCCTTATGGTCAAGGAGGTAGCTCTCAACGGCAAACGCTATATTGTCTGTTTCAACCCCAAGCAGGCCCGAAAGGATGCCCAAGATCGCCAGGCCATCCTTGATTCTCTCAGTGAGAAGATCAAGACCAACCCTAAAGGCCTGATTGGGAATAAGGGGTACCGCAAGTACATCAAGATCGATCGCAACAGCGTGAGCATTGACCAAGCCAAGATCGAGTATGAGTGCAGATTTGACGGCAAGTGGGTCCTGATCACGAACACCGATCTCTCTGCTGATCAGGTGGCGCTCAAGTACAAGGAACTATGGCAGGTGGAACATGTGTTCAGAGATGTCAAATCCATCTTGGAGAACAGACCCGTTTACCACCAGCGGGATGAGAACATTAGAGGTCATGTGTTCTGCAGTTTCTTGGCCCTGGTACTGAGAAAAGAACTGGACAGGCGCCTGAGGGAGGCCGGTCATCATTTTGAATGGGCCGACATCAAGCAAGACCTGAAGTTTCTCCAGCAAGTTCTGATAGAGGACAATGGCAAATCTCTGGCTGTCAGAACAGAATGTCTGGGAACCTGTGGAAAAGTGTTTCAGGCCGTGGGGGTAGCTATCCCTCCCACCATTCGTGCATTATGAACTTGTCAAAGAGCAATCGGTAGTGCCAAGAACATTTTTGATCCAGTTATGTCATTGAAATCACAAAACTTAATTTTTTCAACTGTTAAAGATCAGTCTAACGTACCGATAACCCGTGCGCATAGCGCATCGGGTTAATTGGGTGGTAGCGATTTTTGCTTATCTTATTGGAGGTTATAATGAAAGACAAACTCCCTTTTCCTCTTCAATATTCTTGCGAGCATGTTTTGAGCCTCCAGAAGATTTTGAACCTAGAGGCAAGTTTTTGTTTTCATGTGAAATGATCATGTGGGCCATTCTATCTGCTACTTCAACAAATGCGATAATATGGCTGGTAAAATACTTGATAGGATTGCCCCTACCATGGCACCAACAATAATCCAAAAGCCTGTTTGTCGGCTAGAAAGGCGAGTGGATTCTTTAATCAATCGACTTTGCCATTCTTTTTCAAGGAGAATGCCCTCTTGCGACAAGGGATGATTTCTTGATCCTAAGAGAGCTAATTCTTCAGGGGTTTTTCCCTTAAGATCCTCAGCGGTGAATTGTGCCATTTTTTCACCTTTCGCTAGCATCAGAATGAGGTAAATACCAGGGAGGGAGGCGCTGCGCGGCGCTTTAAGATGCAACCGCGCACAACTCCCAATGGGGAAGTTGCCGTTGTTGAAAGGGACAAAAATTCTCTCGACAGTTGACGAGGCTGTCAAAGTTCTTGGGGTACAAGAACATGAATATTATCCCGGCGCCAAGACATAGTCATCTCCAACAAGCGCCTCCCCATCAGTAGATAAGCAAGAAGCTTACGCATGGCGCATCACCTCCAATACCTTATGATGGGGAGACAAGGACGCCTCCCTCTCTGGCATTTACCTCCTTTTCGTTAACATTCCGCTTCAGTCGTTCATCGACTGAAACCGGTTAGTCATCGGGTCTAGCATAAGAATTATTCTAGCTATTTGGAGGTGAGTTAGCATATGTGCACTTTCTTCCTATTCCCGAGATCTTAAGGAACCCGCAAGCCTACTGAGTTCAAAATCCTCTGTCCCGATAGGTGTGGCCACATACTCATCGTGTGCTGGCAGAAATCCAATTGGTATTTTGCTATCTGCATTGGGGTTGTGAACTACAGCCATGGGTTCCGGATTTCCGATTGCCGATGTTCCATCTACATCCACGGCCCAAATGGCGCTGATTGGCCGGAATCTGGCGTCAAGGAAGGAGTACGCAGCCACGGGCGCTCCCTTTGGCTTTGATAGTAGAGGACGGTGTTGATGTCCAGCGCGCATCTGTTTGAGCGTATCGCGATTGATTGTTATCTGGTATGGCCCAACCGCGAAAACCGCTTCGACAGCAAAAGGGAATTGACTTATACCTAATAGTTCCGGAAATGGGCCACTGCGAAGTTGACGGCCATTAACGGCGATTACGTATGCATCTCCCGATGCGACGATTCCTTTTTCAATATAACCCTTTACGGAGCCATCCAAGCTGCCGATCAGCTTCTCCGCCTTTTCTTTGATGGCGCTTGTCCACCGCAGGAGTATCGCTTCATGCGGGAAGTTTACCACTTTGCCCGATTCTGGCGTTAGCCAGTCTGACGGCACTCCGGTTGGTTCAGGGCAAATAACTTCGATCCAGATCTTTCGTCCTTTCTCGATCACCAAAAAGTCTGGGCCGCCATGGTGTGAAGGCGAAGGGTTTAGTCCCTCTTTGCGCAGACGTGCCGCAAGCAAAGCCTCCGATACGCAGGACCAATATTTTTGCTCTGAACCTGAACAAAGTTCTTTGGTGAACTTCGCATCAGCCAAACCCGACTTGACAAAGGCATTGCACGCGTTTGCAATTTCATCACGGACTGTCTGTGGCCGACCATTGCCGGGATATCGTCGCAGAAGGAAGTTTTCAATAAGATGTTCGTGCATGTGTGACTCGTCGGCTAACGCTGCGGATCAGGAGCAAGACCGGAGGCAAGCTTGCTTGCCGACGGGATTGGCTGCTGCATCCGCTTGTTGTGAGGCGCTTCGCGCCAAGCGGTAAGCAGATAGCAATTCGCAACGCCTAGTGCCACGGCATTGGTCTGAACAACAACACGCATCAATATTCTTTAAAGATGGGTGATTTGCGTTGAAGGTTGGTTTTCGGATAGCTACTGGGTTAGGCTGATAAGTTGGATGCTGGTGCTTTCAATCAGGATTTGATTCCTGTGCATATTAAGGAGAAGAAGGGGGCAAATCAAGTAAAATCTTGAGGCGGCTTCCGCGAGGTTGCATCTCGATGCAAGGAGAAAGGAATCTGGATTCCGGAGCTTGCCCGCCTCCGGTGGACTCGGCTGCCAGGGGCGTCCTCGTCCGGAATGACAACCAAGAGGCATTGCGCTACGGCGGTCAAGCCCGGTCCCTATGATCGTCCCGTGTTGCGGGACTCCTACAGGTGAGAGGCTTACCCGCCTAAGGGAGAAACAGAGGATCTAAAGTTCGTTGGCTTACCACCCTCACCCCGCCTCTCCCATCAAGGGAGAGGAGAACTTGTGACGGGAGAGGAGAGTTCGTGGCGGAAAATCGAGAAACGGGTAGGCCGCTAGTCAGTGTCTGCTGCCTTGGGTCCTGCGAGCAGGCAAGGAGCTAATGACAACCAAGAGGCATTGCGCTGTGGCGGGCAAGCCCGTCTCGATGATCGTCCCGTGTTGCGGGACTCCTACAGATGAGAGGTTTGCCCGCCTAAGCGCGAAGAAGAGGAGAGCTTGTAGCGGGAGAGGGAGGAGGGAGGGGAAGAGTTGGCTTGGCCGTGGCGAACCAAGAGGCAAGCTGACGCTCTTGCTCAAGAGGAGTAGACACCTTGAACGTCCCGAACACCAGGGGAGCCATCTTGAGATTTACGCCACTACGATCCGGGTAGTCTTGCACGAGGATGTCGGCAGTCGTTTGCCCGAGGTGCTTGCCAAGTGCCGCCACGAGGCAAGGTGGACGAGGAACTCGTGGAAGCTGTTAGTGATAGCGCTCATAATTCCAATGCCCAATGAACGTCATGTGCGACATCGTTCTGAGCATCTTTCATTCCTGTTTAGAGTCTGCCTGCACCTTCTTGGGTTTCATGGCCAGAGGCATTGTCTGGATAAGTGCCCTCAAGACGGCGTTGACCGAGTCTGGGGTTCGGAACACCTCAGAAACATCGGAATCGAGCACGACCACAATAGGCCTTTCCACAGCGCGGCCAACGAACCGGTTTGGCTTGGCCTTCCGGTAGTCAAAACGGTATTCGGGGCGCAGTTCCTCGTTGAGATCCTGAGGCGCTTTAGGTTTCCTGGTTTTCTTCATAGTCCTCTCTCTCGTTCCTGGTGGCTAGCCGGGCGCTGATCAGCCGAACAGCACCACGTGGCCTTTCAGTGAAGGATACTACCACCAAACGGTTTAGAATTGAATGACCAATAATGATTTCACGAGGCTCTTCGACGGATAAAATCACGCCCGAATTTATGTCCAGACGCCCAAGAGTCTGGCTATCAAAGAGGCGAAAAGCCCGCTCGATTTTTGAGAGAAATCCCTCCCGGGCTCCCTTTAGGAAGGGAGGAGTCAAAGCTGGATGGCTTACCACCCTCACCCCGCCTCTCCCTCAAGGGAGAGGAGAGGGGCGAAGAGAGAAACCTTTGTAGTTTGCCATGAATTCTCGCAGGTGGTTCTTCTCGAATGCTTCAAGGTCCCAGGGTTCCGAAGACAGGAGGTTGCGGTGTTCGCGTTTGATGACATAGGCTTCCGCCGTCAACGATCCTCCTTGATCGCTTTCAACCCGTACGGAAACCCGCTCATACACGTTGCCTTCAAACTCATCCAGCCGCTTCAGGGACAGAGCGTCAACGCCAAGATGAACAATGCCACTTGTCAACGCTCCCTTCTGATCGATGATCCCAGGGTAGGATTCGCCTTTCACTTTGAAGCGGACATAGTCTCTGAGACAAGCTCCCTCAGCGCGGAACTTTTGACCCGTCACCGCAACCATCACGGAAGGAATCGTCAGGGAACCGTAAGTGAAGAGGTTCACTATTTCCCTTCCTTCAGTATGTCCCGGATCTCGGCGAGAAGAACTTCCTGCTTCGGAGGTGCAGCGGGAGCCGCCTCTTGTTTCTCTCTAAACGCATTGATGACCTTGATCAACGAGAAAATAGCGAATGCGACAATGACGAAATCTACTGCTGCCTGAATGAACTTGCCATAATTCAATGTTACTGCCGGAGCTGATCCGGCGGCCGCCTTTAACGTGATGGCAAAGCCTGTGAAGTCGATGCCTCCGAGGAGAAGTCCAAGGGGCGGCATGAGCAAGTCCGACACCAGGGATGAAACGATTTTACCGAAGGCAGCACCAATGATGATGCCGACGGCCATGTCTACCACATTGCCTTTCATCGCGAAAGTTTTGAATTCCTGCAGAAATCCCATGATCGTCCCCCTCCTTCCACTGGTTCTGGTAAAGGTTAAAAATCAACTTATCGTTACGTGAAAAAGCCAGAATGCCCCGCGCGCCCGTCCTCCGTAGCAGTGCTACTGCGGAGGGCGGAGAAGAGCGGGGATGAATGGCCATGTGGATTCTAAACAATATGGTCCGCAAGCTAAGTGGCTTCTTCACGCCCAAAGCGCCGTCCATCGAGGATTTAATAGCGCCAAAATAGCTCTTGCTGACCCTTTTTGCAAGATGAAGAATCCGCTTTCGTGAGAGAGCCTGGCTGGAGAAGGTAGAGCCCGATTCTTTAACAATATGCTTCGATCTTTTGATAAAATACAAAGAGCGAGCCTGTATGAAAGGGGCGTTAATAGGGGGGCAGGAGGCATGAAGGGGAAGAAAAGGGATTCAAAGAAAGGAATACAGGTTCCCGGTTTTGTGCGAACCATCTTGGGCCGGTTGCACAGGAGAGGTCATGAAGCGTACATCGTTGGCGGAGCGGTGAGGGACGTTTGCATGAATCAACCCGTCACCGACTGGGACATCACGACATCCGCGCCACCCGAGGCGATCGAGTCGGTGTTTCACGACATCAAGAGCTTTTCTCTCAAGCATGAGACAGTGACCCTCGTGGAGCAAAGCCGACATTATGAAGTGACCTGTTTCAGAGGGCAGGACGGCCCCGGGGAGACGATCGAAGAAGATTTGTCCCACCGCGATTTCACCATCAATGCCATGGCCTATGACGTGACAACGAAGAGAATCATCGATCCGTACGGGGGCAGGAAGGACATTTCACGAAGACTGATCAGGAGCGTGGGAAACGCTGAAGACCGCTTTCGCGAAGATCCACTTCGACTCATGCGGGCTGTGAGGATGGCAACGGAAACCGGGTTCAAGATCGAGCCCAAGACCTTAAGAGTCAACCGCAGGATGGCAAAGCAATTGAGAGGCATTGCGGAAGAGAGAATCAGGGACGAATTGCTCAAGATCCTTTTGAGCAAGAAACCATCCCGGGGATTGGAGCTGCTTCAAGAAAGTGGCCTTCTGGGGACGTTCCTCCCTGAACTTCTTGAGGGCTACAGGAAAAGGCAAAACCACGATACGGTTTACAGGCATATCCTCAAAACCATCGATCGTGTGGAACCAAGTGCAGCATTGAGGCTTGCCGGCCTTTTCCACGACATTGCAAAGCCACGCCATAGAGAAAAAACGAAGACGGGGTTCCGTTTCCCGGGCCACGAAGCAGCAGGCGCCGGGATGGCGGAGGAGATTATGCTGCGGCTCAAG
>JAHECH010000443.1 GCA_024641835.1 Deltaproteobacteria bacterium | reverse complement strand
AGCCAGTGCGAAAGGCATCGAGATAGGGGCTGCGGCCAGCAGGCTCTTCGTTGATGCTTTCGATGACAATACGGCGCTGGGGCTGGAACTCCCGTGAGGTGAGAGCGCGCAGAACCTCAAGATAAGCCTGCGTGTGGGGATCGTCCGGAGGGACATGAAAGGTTAGCCTCCTGCCGTTTCGCTGCGATACCAGGACGAGCGTGCTTCCCCGGTAGACGAGGTGGGTGCCTGCCATGCGCCTGGGAAGCTTCCCTTTCAGTGCCAGCAGCGGGATGCCGCAGAGGGATGCAGGATCCGTGGCTGATACCCAGTAGACAACATCTTCCCTCAACTGCCTCTGGAGAGCTCGAAAAGCTTCGTGAGATATGAACTGGGGGCCGGGGATACCGCGAAAGAAATATCCGGTCAACACTTCTCCGGAGAGCTCCATCAAACGCAAAGAGCGAAAAATAGCGGCCCACCTGAAGGCAGGCGACTCGCTCTGAAGCAACTCTCTGAAGACGATGCCGTAGCGATCAAGGAGGAGCCGTGCCCGATCTTTATTCCTCTCCTCTCTTTCAAGCAAATCATCCCCCTGGGGAGGCCTGATGATGCGCTGCCAGTTCCCGGGGAAGGGAAGGCTCGCTTTCCACCGAGAAAAACGCCTTCCCGTATGCCGGAGCCTGCCGGGTTTTTCAAAGATAGCCTCAGAAACTTTGAATCCTGTCTCGATCGCACGGCGGAGGGCGGCGAAGGTATCGTTTGTGATTTGCCGCTTCCAAACGCCATTCCAGAGAATGTCAGCCAGATCTGAAGGCTTTGCTCCTCTTACCTGAAGGAGAGTTGAAAAAGCGTACTTGGCCCTTGGGTCCGGGAAGAGTTCATCTAGATCAGGCTCCACGCCACCCTCTCCGTCCCGATCTTCTTCGAACACCAAATCCAGGTCGTTTTTGAAGTAAAAGCAGATCTCACGCTTTTCTTGGCCGATCCAGGATAGGTCAGTTTCCTGCATGAGAGAATCCAGCGACGCCGGGGCATAGGGCTTCACGCGAGCGGGAAAAATCTCTGTTTCCCATGCGCCTGCAGGCGCGGGATAGCAGAGGAGTTGTTCCACTCTCCGGTAAAGAGTCTCCGTGCGCGCTTCTCTTTCAAGGATTCCCTGGTGTCTGGCCAGAAAGGGTTGGAGCCATTGAATGTCCAGGGGTTCGAAGATGGGCCTTGCTTCTGCCCTTGAGAGCCTCAAAAGGGCTTCGAAGTTTTCAGCATCACAGACATAGTCTTCCTCAGAACCCTTGATCAGGTTGCCCGTGATAAGCCTCTCAGCATCGGCGAGATCATCGATCGCCGCATCCACGCGAACAGCATCCAGCCCCAGGGCATAGCGAGCAGAGGAGCGCGTGATCGGTCCATGGAATCCGAGCCAGCCGGAAAGAAGGGACGTGAAGACTTCTTCGGGGTCTTCCTGGGTGTTGGGTCGCTCCTGGGGAACTTGCAACCCAGCTGACATAGGCTCCACGGATACCTCGTCTCCTGAATAGAAGCCGAACATGATGTTGGGCAACATTTCCAGCGAAACAATAAGCGGCTCCGTTGCTCCAGGGGGATGAATTCGCACCA
Source organism: Deltaproteobacteria bacterium (assembly GCA_024641835.1). GTDB lineage: Bacteria > Desulfobacterota > DSM-4660 > Desulfatiglandales > HGW-15 > JAHECH01. The sequence continues at coordinate 3,013 of JAHECH010000443.1, read as the reverse complement.
GCTTGTGAGCGATGGGTGAAAGAATGGCTTCCTCGTCTACCTCATGGTCCCTCTGGATCGCCGCCAGCAGGCTTCTCCATTGGGATAAAGGGATGATCAGCCGTTCTTTTACCCAGTCCAAGAGATCCTGAGAAGTGTCCGGCGAGTAACCTTCTGCCAGGCGCATCCGCTTTTGCTCAAAGGCCATCACGAGTTCGGAGGAAACGGCGGGACGCAACTCAGGCGTAAAGATCACATCCCGGATGAGATCACGCCGCCGCCGGGAGGTCTTGCCGGAGCGAACGTGGTCGTCCATGTACATGTATTGATTGATCTGGGGCCAGGTGACGCTCCGAGCCATAGGGCTCGGGTGGCTCGTGCGGGTTTCAGTCCACCGGATCGAGCCCGACTCCAGCTCTGAGAGCACTCGGAGAAGAGCATCCAGGTCAAACTCATCTCTCAGGCAGGCGCGCCAGGCTTCAAGAAGGATAGGGAAGTCTTCGTAGGGAAGGACAGCGTCGAGGAGTTTCTGGGACCGAAGCCGGCTCAGCCAGAGGGGCATTCGCTCGTTGAACTTGCGGCGCGTCAGGAGTAAAGCCCGGCCTGCGCACTCCCTGAACCTGGCACCGAAGAACCCTGATCTCTCGAGCCGCTTCTTGAGAAGGTCCTGGACATTGGCGCATGTCACGAGGGAAAGGATGTCCTCGCTCCCCGCTTCATGGGGCAATTGGAGCATAATGCAGTCATCGCTCGAATAGATTTCGAGTTGATGACCGAAACGGGATTCCCAGGCGGCCTCCAATGCCATGGCGTAGGGCCTGTTCACCCGGCCTCCCCAGAGGGTGTGAAGGACTACCTGGCTTCCCGGGTACCCGCCAGGCCCGGCGCTGACAAATTCCACCAGGAGATGGTGGCGGTGAGGGAGGGGACATCCAGTCGCTTCTCTTTGTCTTCTCAGAAATTGGATGAGCTGGTCAGAGGCGGTTTTTCCCATGGAGTGGGTCCGGCTGAGAAACTCCTGGAACTCAGGCTCTTCAAGACGGTCATTCGCGGTCTCGAGGAACTCCCCCACCCGCTCCGAAAAGTGAAAATCCCTTAGGTTCTCCTCGGCTCTCCAGAAAGGGGGTGCGGACCTGCGGGGATCAGCAGGCATGACGAAGACATCGTTGTTGGTGATTTGCTCGATTCTCCAGTTCTGAGTACCCAGGGTGAAAACCTGGCCAACAGCCGCTTCCCATACGAATTCTTCATCGAGCTCTCCGATTCTCGCATGGGTCTCACGGTGCCGAAGAGGGTAGTGTCCCCGGTCAGGAATGGTTCCGCCTGAAAAGTACAAGGCCTGAACCGATCCTTTTTTTGCCGCCACCGTATGGTCCAGGCGATCGATGGAAATGCGCGGTTCCAGTTCCCGGAGACGTGTCGTTGCATATCGACCGGCGAGCATGTTCAGAACAAGATTCAAATGCTCCCGGGCCAGGTTTCGGTATGGATAACTTGTTTTTACCTGCGCATAGAGCCTGTCCATGTCCCAGGTGTCGGTGCTGACCATGGAAACGATGACTTGTGCGAGCACGTCAAGGGGAGAATCGACAGGTCTTGTGCGTTCAACGTCGTGGCTTACGACGCCTGAGGCGAGCACAGCAGCTTCGATGAAATCCTGCGGGTGGGTGGGGAACAGGGTCGCTCTGCTGACCTCGCCAACCTGGTGGCCCGAGCGGCCTATCCTCTGGATCGCCGAAGAGAGGGACGGGGGTGACTGGATCAAAACCACCTCATCCAGGGCGCCTATGTCTATGCCCAACTCCAGAGAGTTGGTCGCCACGATGGCCCTTAAGTCACCCGCCTTGAGCTTCCCTTCCACCTCTGCCCGGATCTCCCGGGAGAGAGAACCGTGGTGAGCGTATGCCATAGGCCTTTCCTCGCCAAGATTGATCAGGTAAGTGATCTTTTCGCAGAGACGCCGGCTGTTGGCAAAAATAAGGGTGGATCGGTTTCTGCTGAGGATAGCTTTGATTTCATCCACAAAGGGATACCAGAAAGAGTCTCCTGCCTCCAGGCCAGCTTCTGGAAATCGGAGGCGGATGTCGTAGCGCTTCCGGACAGAGGAAACGAGAATATGAACTGGTCTGGGTGAGTAGCGAAGATCTCCTTCCAGCCTGAATCCACCAAGAAACTCGGCAACGGTCTCAAGAGGCTCGATCGTGGCGGAGAGACCAATACGCTGGAACTCACCTGACAGGGATACAAGTCGATCTACAGCGGTGATCAGATGGACGCCTCGTTTTGTCCCCACCACGGCATGGATCTCATCCAGGATCACGGTCTGGATGCCGGTAAGGATAGTTCTGCTCACGGGTGAGCTGAGAAGCAGGTTCAGGCTCTCAGGGGTCGTGATGAGAATTTCCGGCGGATTGCGCTGCATTCGCCGGCGATCCGATGGAGGCGTATCTCCGCTTCGTGTCAGCACCCTAATATGAGGAAAAGGCTCGCCCACCCTCTCAAATATCTCCCTCAGCTCATCCAGCGGGACCAACAGGTTTCGTTGAATGTCATTGTTGAGCGCCTTGAGGGGTGACACGTAGAGAACGCTTGTGTGGCCAAGATGCCACTTCCCCGAGATCAACTGATGAATGGCCCAGAGAAAGGCGGCGAAGGTTTTGCCGCTTCCCGTAGGAGCGGTAATAAGCACATGTTCGCCCCCTGCAATCAGGGGCCAGACCCGCTCCTGAAGATCCGTGGGCTCGCCGATGCGTTCAAGGAACCAGCGGGCCACCAGGGGGTGAAATTGTTTCATGACTCCGATGTTGATCTTCATTCCTTATGGCGCAGAAAACCTTCCCGAGAAATCGGGAGCAAAAGAGCCCCCTCTTCAGGATCCAGTGTGTCCCGGGTCTCCTGCTCGACACAGAGGATACTAGTCCCAAATCAAGCGAGTTTATGAGCAACTTGTTGCCAAGGCCACCTGCACATCCGCCAGTCGAGGGCGGTATAGTGATTTTTTCACCGGTTTAGCACCTTTTAAGCAGAGAAATGA
>JAHECH010000442.1 GCA_024641835.1 Deltaproteobacteria bacterium | reverse complement strand
CAGGCTCATGTATGTGGCTGCCACCAGAGCCAAGGAGGAATTGATTCTCTGCTATCCGGGCCAGGAACCGCCCCGTTCGTGGGTTGTCATTGACAATGGTGCGATACCTTACGCAAGAGGGCTATCTTCCTTCATCCAGTCACTTCCACGAGGAGTCATCGAGTATGGGTCCATGGGGACGCCCTTCAGAACAGGGGGAGTTTCATCAGTTCTGAAAACGGCAGCGGTGCGCAAGGAGGAGGAAACCAAGCCAAGGGGTCTTCGTCCAGGCGACCGGGTCAGGCATCCTGCTTTTGGCCAAGGGGTGATCTCCAAACTCATGGGTGAGGACAAAGTGGAGGTGCTTTTCAGAGACTTTGGACGAAGGCAGCTCCATTTAGGGTATACGACTCTGGAAAAAATCTAGGCCTACGGTGCAAGGCACACGGCGCAAGGCCAACGGATTTGTGCGAAGAATTGGTGTTCCTTGTGCCCTGCACCGTGTGCCCTGTAACGTCTGCGGGCCGAAGAGGATTCTCCTAATGAAGAAAAAACGGATGTCATACGCAGAAGCCGTTGAATATCTATATAGTCTTCAAAAATACGGCATCAAGTTCGGCCTCTCCAAGACTTCCAATCTTTTGAAGGCATTAGGAAATCCTCATCGCGAGCTGAAAACCATTCACATCGCTGGGACCAACGGAAAAGGATCTGTGGCTGCGATGCTGGAGTCTATCTTAATGAGGTCGGGCTTGAAGGTGGCCTTGTATACATCGCCTCATCTGGTCCGGTTCACGGAGAGATTCCGCGTCAACGGCGGGGAAATCGAACCTGCTCAAGTGGCAACCCTTGTGGCAGAAATAAGAGAAGTGATTCACCCCGCCCAGCCTCCCACTTTTTTTGAAGTTACCACAGCCATGGCCCTGACCTGGTTTGCGAGGGAGAGACCGGATATCTGCATCATGGAGGTGGGAATGGGAGGCCGGCTGGATGCAACCAATGTGATCCGGCCCATGGTTACGGTGATCACAAACATATCCCTCGAGCACCAGGTTTTCCTTGGCCCACGCCTCATAGACATTGCGCGAGAAAAGGCGGGCATCATCAAAAGAGGCGTGGATCTGGTTACGGCGGCGACCCAGCATCAGGTGCTCGGCCTTTTCAAAGCGACCTGTGAGGCGAAGAAAGCGTCTTTCTGGAGGGTGGGAAAGGATATCCGTTATCGAAAGCACGGTTCAGGGTTCAACTACTATGGTTTCAGGAGGATCGAAAGAGATCTGCAACTCGGTCTGTTCGGGAGACACCAGTTCCGAAACGCTGCTGTCGCCCTTGCGGTCATTGAGCTGCTGGAGAAGAAAGGATTTAGTCTTTCCTCTGATCACATCAGAGAAGGGCTGAGAAGGCCCGACTGGCCCGGGAGGATGCAGGTTGTGTCGCGAGAGCCCCTGATCATTCTGGATGGCGCCCACAATCCGGACGCAATGCGTACCCTGGCTGATTCCATGAGAGAAGCTTTTCCATGGAGGCATCTCATCCTCGTGCTCGGCATCATGGGTGATAAGGATATTCGAAAGATCATGCGAGAGATTGTGCCCTTGGCAGGCCACGTTATCTTCACGAGGCCGGAGTATTACCGCGCCGCAACGGCGGAGACTTTGATGCAAGAAGCGGAGCGCCTCAGGAAGAGAGGAGAAATTGTCACGCCCATAGCAGAGGCTCTGAAGAAGGCGAGGAGAATGGCCGGGAACAAGGATGTGATTCTTGTGACAGGCTCTCTTTTTACCGTGGGAGAGGCCATGGCTTGCCTGAACCCTGAACGTTATAGACCCGACAATCTGAGGTAGGGATCTGATTTGAGCAACAGCCTGTTCGGGCCTTATACGAGGAGGTTAACCATTAAGGCAACAAGAATGACGCCGAGGATTTGTTTTTCAGCGTGTCTTATCCTGGTGGTGGTCCTCGAGGCAAACCTCCTGTTAGCCATGGATCAGTTCATAAAAGATCGCTGGTTTGAACAGAAGGGCGGCCCGTGGCAGATCGTTGCGGACAAATTGAGCTACAACGAAAAAGAGGGTGTGTATAAGGCCGAAGGAAACGTGGTGATCAGCAGCGCGGAACAGGTGCTTTCAGCCCAGAACGCGATCTACAACGAAAAGACCGGGATAGTGGAAGTCTCCGGAAACGTCGCTCTGAAGGTGAAAGGGGACACCCTTAAGGCGGAACGAGCTGTCTTTGACCTCAACAACAACACCGGGCAGATTACGAAAGGCCGCCTTTTTCTCTGGGAGAACCACTTTTACATCAGCGGCGAAAGCATGGAGAAGACAGGGCCGGATACATACAAGTGTACACGCTGCCGCATCACCAGCTGTGACGGCGAAACCCCTGACTGGAGCATCTCAGGATCAGAAGTCACCGTCACTCTTGAAGGTTATGGTGTCGTCAAAAACTCGGTTTTCAGAATCCTCGATTTACCCACTTTCTACCTTCCTTACGGCATTTTCCCGGCGAAGACAAAGAGGCAGAGCGGGATTCTTCTTCCTAGGGTAGGTGAATCCAACCTGAACGGCATTGAGATAGAATTGCCCGTTTACTGGGCCATGACCGATCAGATGGATGCCACCTTTTACGAACACTACATGAGCGATCGCGGGTTGATGCAGGGATTTGAATACCGTTACGTGGCGGATGAGAAATCAAAAGGTACTTTCCTGTTTGATATCCTGAAGGATAGGATCGAAGAGAAAGACCTCAGCAACTCCGACCAGGCGGGGATCAGCCCTTTTCCGAGGACCAATGATATCCGTCACTGGCTCAGGGGCAGGTCAGACCAAACCCTTCCCCTGGGGATGAACGCCAAACTGGATCTGGATTATGTGAGTGATCAGGATTACCTGAGGGAATTCCAAACCGGGCTTTATGGATATCAGGCGCGACCCGATTTGGCCGGTGAATTCGGGAGGCCTTTGGAGGAAACCACCTCGCCGTACAGGAGATCAACATTGCGCCTGGACCGGGATGGCGAGGAGTACAGCTTGCAAGGCAGGGCTTCCTATTTTGATCTGGCCGAAAACCCCGCATCCCGCGACTCTTCTCCTGGCATTGGAGGTGCGGACTTCAGCCTTCTGCCAAGACCTCTGTTCGGCTCTCCCCTCTACTTCAGATTCCAGTCAGATTACAACTATCTTTGGCGCAACACAGGAATCAAAGGCGAGCAATTGTTCTTCACACCCACAGTTTCGTATCCTCTGTTTCTAAGTCGCTACCTGGAGTTCGAGCCGTCCATGGCCTATGCCAGAAATACGCAATGGGTGGAGGATCCGGTTTCGGGGAATGACACCCAGGCGAGAGATGTTTACGATTTCCAGACAAGGTTGGCAACGAACGTGGAAAGGGTCTTTGACATGCAGTGGGGAGAAGTCACGAAACTGAAGCATAAATTCTCACCTTCCCTGGTCTACAATTACCGCGAATACAGAAACCCGGACAGGTACCAAACCCTGTTCGAGCCATCGACGCAGGATGGAAAATACAACCAGGTCGCGCTCGGTTTCGATAACTTGTTTGATGTCCGTAAAGAGAATGCAAAAGGAGAAGTCACCTATGAGCAGTGGGGAAGGTTTAATGTTACTCAGGGGTATAACATTGAAAAGCCCACAGGGAGCAACGTTCCAGAAAATGAAAAACGGGATTTCCTTCCTCTCGAGGGTTTCCTGAGCGTATCTCCCCTCTATCCATTGACCCTTCAGGCGGAAGTGGAGTGGGATCACTATGAAAGGGATTTTACGTACGCCAATACATCTCTCGAATTCCACGTCAAGAGGTCCGGAGGGAAGTATGACACTTATGCCGTAGACTATTTGTACTTGAAAGACGGCAACAAGGGTTTCAATTTCAATGGCAACATCAATTTGCTCTACGGATTCTCTGCGGGTATCTCAGAATCTCGGGATCTCAGGGCGGACAACAATGTGGGACAGTCCTATTGGCTGGATTATCAATCCCAGTGCTGGGGAGTTCGCGTCATAAGTGAAAGCCTGCTGGGACTCCAAAGTTTCATGATCTTGTTCAGGCTGCAAGGCCTGGGTGATTTGGGATCGAAATAGTGGTCGTTTGGATCGTAAAGTAAACGCTCCACCCCGATTCTCTGGAAGAGCATGATACATGACCAGTGTCCTGAGTTGTAAAATCGTTGCCAAACTGAGCTGAGCCGGAGCGCCCCGGGGATGTTCTCTCAGGACAGCAATACTGCCTCAGATGCTTTCCGATATTCGTAGCCGGGCAGGCACAGGAACGGCTCACGGTGCAAGGAAAAGCAATCAATGCGATACCATGTTTAACCGTGAACCGTGTACCGTCAATCGTGCTGCCCGGGCTCAGCGTCACCCCAACCATTCCTTGACACTCCTTCTCCCTTGCCCTATAGTTTGCTTTAAAGAACGGCGATGGATGGCCGTGTTCTTTGGAGGCGAGCCATGAAGACGAGGATTGGTGTGCTGTCCGCAGGCAGGGACTGTGCAGGCATCAATGCTGCCATCCAATGGGTGGTCTATTCGGCCCTGGATAAGGATCTGGTGCCGTTTCGGGGAGCCATGTTCGAGGTGGTGGGCATCATCGATGGATGGAGAGGCCTTATCGAACTGA
>JAHECH010000441.1 GCA_024641835.1 Deltaproteobacteria bacterium | reverse complement strand
ACCGCCCCCAGGGGTGCGCTCAAAACTTTTCTGGTCGCTGGGGGAGGTGCTGCCGGGGTTGAAATAACCGCCAATTTATCGAGTCTACTGAAAAGTGAACACTTTGCAGGGAAAATCATCTTGATTGCCGGGAAAAAGCTTTTGCGGGGACACCCGGAAAAAGCGAGAGTGCTGGCCCTGCGTTCTCTTCAGGACCGGAGAGTGGAGGTGATCGAAGGTCTCCATGTCCGGGATGTACGGAAGCATGAAGCTGTTTTGCAGGATGGCACAACCCTCGCCTTTGACATGGCTTTTCTGGCGACAGGAATTCGGCCGGCTTCCCTCTTTAAAAACTCTGGTCTGCCGGTTGGAGAAGATGGAGGCCTCCTGGTCAACGATTTCCTTCACAGCGTCTCATTCCCCGATATTTTTGGGGGTGGAGACTGCATCAGCCTCGCTGGAAATCCTCTCCCAAAGGTGGGGGTCTATGCTGTCCGCCAGAATCCCGTCCTGTTCCAGAACCTGATGGCCGCTCTGGAAAAGAGTCATCTGAAGCCTTTCGTTCCGCAGAGAAATTTCCTGACCATCCTGAACTTGGGTGACGGAAGAGGGATTCTCTGGCGCAAGGGCTGGGTGTGGAATGGAAGACTCTCTTTTATCCTTAAAGACTATATCGACCGGGCGTTTATGAAAAAATTTCAAGTTTCCGGTGAACGCGACGAAGATGAATGATTAGAATCTGAAAGCGAGGGGCAAAATGGGAATCAGGGATTATTTTCGGCCTGTAGCCACTCTGGCGCCAGAGAAGATTCGCTCCCTGCTGGATGAGAAAAAGCCGGGGGAGTACAATCTGGTGGATGTACGCCAGCCTGAAGAGTACGATAGAGGACACCTTCCCGGCGCCGAGCTGATCCCCGTGGGCGAGTTGGAAAAACGGCTGAAGGAGCTGGATCCCAGCAAACCCACTGTCGCATACTGAGCGTCCGGGGTACGCAGCCGGGCGGCTGCGGCGATTCTGGGCCGCATGGGATTTAAACAGGTTTACAGCATGGAAGGGGGCATTCATGCCTGGAAGGGAATGGTGGCGAGCGGCGCGCCCGAGGCAGGAATACCCTACTTTCCTCCGGAGAGCACCCCTGCTGAGTTAACCGCATTGGCCTGGGTCCTGGAAAATGGAACAGGAAAATTCTACCGGGAAGTGGCCTCCTTGGTAAAAGAACAGGAGGCCAAGAAGCTCTTTCAGGAGCTTGTTGGCGCGGAAGAGAGACACAAAGAAACCCTTTATAAGATTTATCTTGACCTTACCGGCATGCCGGCGGACGCCAATTTTCCAGGATCGGCTCTTTCATCTCCATCCGAGACGGATTTCATGGAGGGAGGAGTCGAGTTAAAGAAGGCCCTGGATTGGGCAAAAGGCAAAAACGCTGAAGCGATCCTGGAATTTGCCTTGTCTCTCGAAATCAACTCCTACGATCTCTACTTAAAGATGGAGCAGAGGATGACGGATCAGCGGTCCAAGCAAATGTTCGTAACGCTGGCTGAGGAGGAGAAAGGCCATTTGCATCGGTTGCAGGAACTCTTTCTCCGGATGACGACACCATCATAAGTTCGACTGACTTGCCGGTGTCGCCAGAAAGATTCATATCATGGTCGTCAGTTCTGGCTCATCATAAAACCCCTCTGGAAAGACGCCTATCCCGAGACTTGTCAAACACGCTTTGGTTTCACTTTCTTGTACTAGTCTATCACTTTATTGGAGGCTCAAAGCGAGCGGTTAGCAAGTATTAAGCACACTGGACGGCTAAACGACCGTCTCGCGCGCGCAGCCCTCGGGTGGCGTGAAACATACCGAAGGTCGTTGACTTCACAACCAGGTAGCCGTTTGTGTCGGCGATTTTCTGGTCTCGGAAAGCGGATGAGAGAAAGGAAACTACGGATTGACCTGATTCACAACCCTGCCTTCCTTGAAATAGGCAATGATCTGCTGTGTCGCGGCAATCCCTGCATTGGTGTTGGCTTCAGCAGTCTGAGCTCCCATTTTTTTCGGAGTAAAGAACACCCTGTCAGCGAACTTCTCAGTGAAGGCGGCCACATTCTTTGGGGCGATGTCGGATGCATACTTGATGTCGGGCCTTTCCTCCATGATCCTGAGCAGGTCTTCTTCATGGATCACCTCCGCCCGCGCAGTATTGATGAGGGTTCCGCCCTTCTTCATCTTCGAGAGGAGCTGGTAGTCGATGGATTTGATCGTTTCGGGAGTCGCCGGGATGTGGAGGGAGATGTAGTCACACGTCGAATATAGATCTTCAATCTTCGTGATACAACCAACGCAGCAATCATCAAAAACGCACTGGTCAATAAAAGGATCGTAGGCGCAGACCTCCATGCCGAATGCCCTGCCCAGAGAAGCGACGATCTTGCCTACGTTACCCAGGGCTTGAACCCCGATCTTTTTCCCCTTTAGTTCTGTGCCGGACTTGCCGCTGTACTTCCCCCTGGCTATCATGATCATCAGCCCCATAGCGAGCTCCGCCACCGCGTTTGCATTCTGCCCGGGCGTGTTCTCAACGATCACTTTACGAGCCTTGGCTGTGGCGCAATCCACGTTGTCGTACCCGGCGCCCGCACGCACCACGAGCTTGAGTTTTGTTCCGGCATCGAGCACTTCTTTGTTCACCTTATCACTCCGAACGATAATTGCATCCACATCGGAAACGGCTGAGACGAGGTCTTTCGGGTCCTTGTATTTCTCAAGCACCACGGGTTTAAGACCAGCCTCCTCAAACATCTTCACCATACTGTTCCTTGCCGACTCGGCAAAGGGCTTCTCTGTCGCAATGAGCACTTTCTCCGACATCTCAATCAACCACCTTCTCAAAGTTTTTCAGCATCATATCCGATGATTTTAAGGGATTCAAGCAATCCGGATGTTGATAAAGAGGCAGAGAGATTTTTGGATAAGTTGGGGGGCTGCAGTTCGGAATAGCCTCCATCTGCAACGTTCATTCCTAATGACTCGTCCTGATCCCTTCGAGTGATCCACGATGTATAGACATTTCCTCAAAAAAGAGTTAGTCTGAAATCCAATGAATCCTACCCCAGTTCCAGACCAACCAACAGCATAACCCTAACCCTATGAAATGAGACATGGAACAACTTGCCACTAAGCCTATTTTCGGTGAAGACGTGACAGTAAAATCAGAGCTACTGTTGCTGCTTCGTTTCCAGGAGGAGCCATGACTGATTTCTTCCAAAATGGTGAGGTTGCCACCTTTCACCGACTCAAGCATCGCGATCTCAGAGGCCTCGAGGCAGAACTGGAGATGGCATCTAAACACCGTCCTATCTCCCTTGTGCTTCCCTACATACCTGTTGAATTACTGGGTGCAGGCCTTCCAAGGATCATCAAGGAACTGGGACAGGTTAAGTACCTTAAGAACATTGTGGTTACGGTTGGAAAAGCGAATGCAGACGATTTTATGAAGGCCAGGAAGTTTTTTTCCTCCTTACCCCAGAAACCCAAGCTGATCTGGTGCACGGGGCCAAGAATCGGACAGCTTTACAATCTCTTATCTCAAAATGGGATAGATGTCGGTGAAGATGGCAAAGGGAGGTCCGCCTGGACGGCCTACGGCTATATTCTAGGCCTAGAGGATAGCCATGGTATTGCTCTGCATGACTGCGATGTCGCAACTTACGACCGAGATCTCCTTGCACGGCTCTGCTATCCGGTCGCTCACCCAAACATGGGCTTTGAGTTTTGCAAGGGCTATTACAGCAGGGTCACTGACCAGATGCATGGGCGGGTCACACGTCTCTTTGTCACGCCCCTGATCCGTTCTCTGAAAGCAACCCTGGGGCAGAATGAATTTTTGGACTATCTTGATAGCTTCCGCTATATCCTTGCCGGTGAATTCTCCATGGACACTGAGCTTGCACGGCGCATGAGGATCCCTGGCGACTGGGGAATAGAGGTTGGGGTTCTTGCCGAGGTTCACCGCAATTGTGCTATACGGAGAATCTGCCAGGTCGATTTATCCGACAATTATGAACATAAGCATCAACCACTCACGCTGGAGGATCCCAATAAAGGTCTACTGAAAATGGGGACGGACATCGCGAAGTGCATATTCAGAACCATGGCGAGCAGGGGCTACACTCTGACCAATGAGTTCTTTATATCCTTGAAATCGTGCTACCTGCGCTTTGCTCAAGATTTCATCGTTCGGTACGAGTATGACTCTGTCCTCAACGGGCTAACGTATGATCGGCATTTGGAAGGAAGTGAGGCAGAAGCGTTCGTTCGGTGCATCGAGCGTGCGGGTGCGCTGTTTCTGGAAACGCCGGTGGAAGTACCTTACATTCCAAGCTGGAACAGGGTCGCCTCAGCTGTCCCGATTGTCTTTGATCTGCTTATCAAAGCTGTCGAGGAAGACAACAAGGTCTGACTTCTACTGTAAGAAAGATTCTTTTTCGGGAGCTCGGTCAAGATCGGTTTCCCTCGGCAGCACCCGTTGGAGAACTTCTCGTAAGAGTGGGGTATGGATATCGAGATCCTATCTGGCAATTCCTCTTGACTGCAGAATGGATATAGTATACCCGTAAACATATCCATGGTCATATTATAGAGATATATCAATATCTTATCGAAAAGATCAA
>JAHECH010000015.1 GCA_024641835.1 Deltaproteobacteria bacterium | reverse complement strand
CTACAGGGGAATTGGAGATACGCTCCGGGTCTCCCTGTCGAGAGATCCCCAGGAAGAAGTCAAAGTGGCCTATGAGATTTTGAGGGCCCTCGACCTGAGACACAGGGGACCGGAGATCATCTCCTGCCCCACCTGCGGAAGGTGCGAGATCGACCTTTTCAGCCTGGTCCGTAAAGTAGAGAGGTCCTTATCCTGGATAGAGGCCTCTCCCAGGGTCGCTGTCATGGGTTGCATCGTGAACGGGCCGGGTGAAGCGAAGGAGGCTGACATTGGCATTGCAGGAGGAAGGGGCCAGGGCATATTATTCAAGAAAGGCCGCCTTGTGAGAAAGATCCCCGAAAAGGATCTGGCAAAGGTGCTGATTGAAGAAGTCCGGAAAATGGTCCAGTGAATCAACCGTTCGTTGTCAGTCGGTGGTTGTAAATTGTTTGTTGTTTTCGTTTCGTCGCCAACGGTGCACCTGGGTCCCTCTCCGTTCCCAGTTACGCGATCGCTCTTTCGAAAGATTTTCGATGTTCTTGATACCTCGTTCTTTTTTGTGCTTTCTGTTTTTCGTGTTTTCGTGATTGGGGTTTTGCTTTTCGTCTTTTGCATCTCAGTCGTTTTATTTCACTTTTTGCGGGAGGATTGATCTTCCAACATGCGATATTCGAAGTACTTCATTCCCACCTACAAAGAAACTCCGACTGAGGCTGAAGTCATCAGCCATCAATTGATGCTCCGGGCAGGCATGATCCGAAAGCTTACTTCCGGAGTGTACACCTTCCTTCCGATCGGTCTCAAGTCGGTCAGAAAGGTGGAAAACATCATAAGGGAAGAAATGAATCGATCCGGTGGCATCGAAGTCCTCATGCCTGCAGTCCACCCGGCGGAACTCTGGAAGGAGAGCGGCCGGTGGGATTTTTACGGCAAAGAGCTTCTTCGGTTTAGGGATCGCAACAACCATGAAGCCTGTTTAGCGCCCACCCATGAGGAAGTCATCACCGATCTCGTTCGAAGGGAGATCCATTCCTACAAGCAACTGCCGGTGAATTTTTATCAGATCCAGTTCAAGTTCAGGGATGAAATACGGCCCCGCTTCGGGGTGATGCGTTGCCGGGAATTTATCATGAAAGACGGCTACACCTTCGACATAGACGAGGCAGGAGCTGACAAGAGCTACGAAATCATGAGGCGAACCTATAGCCGAATATTCCAGCGATGCGGTCTTAAGTTCAAGGTCGTGGAGGCGGATTCCGGAAGTATCGGTGGGAGCTTCTCTCAGGAATTCATGGTCCTTGCGGAGACAGGAGAGGATCAGATTGTGACCTGTTCAAAGTGTGAATATGCGGCAAACATGGAGAGGGCGGAAGTGAGATGGGATGTGGACAGATCTAGCTCCTCCCGTGAGAGCCTGAAACCGCTTGAAGAAGTGCAAACCCCGAATATGCGGACGGTGGAAGAGGTGACGTCTTTTCTTTCCATTTCACCGCAGGAGCTGGTCAAAACACTCATCTTCAAGACAGATCGCCAAGTAGTGGCCGCGCTTATTCGAGGGGACCACGAAGTGAACGAAGTGAAACTCAAGAATTTGCTCGCCGCCGATTCAGTGGAACTCGCTGATCCAGGTCTTGTTGCCGAGGTGACCGGGGCACCTATGGGATTTGCCGGGCCCGTCGGGCTCAAGGTGAAGATGATCGCTGACAATGCTCTCAAAGGAATGGCAAACTTCGTCACGGGTGGCAACAAAGAAGACGTTCACTTTATCCACACGAACACGGAGCGTGACTTCATCGTGGATCAATTTGCAGACCTTCGCGTGATCATGCCGGGAGATCACTGCCCGAGATGCAGAGGAGAGTTGCAGTTCAAACGAGGCATCGGGCACGTTTTCAAGCTGGGAACCAAATACAGCAAGCCCCTTCGGGCTGTCTACCTCGACCAAAACGGGGAAGAAAAAGTCATCATCATGGGAACCTATGGCATTGGGGTGGCCAGGACGGTTGCTGCGGCCATCGAGCAGAACCATGATCAGGACGGCATGATTTTCCCAATACCTATCGCTCCCTTTGAAGTCGCCGTTCTCCCTCTCCAGCTGTATCAAAGTGAGGTGGTCGCCGCGGCCGAGAGAATCTACACGGAGCTTCTGGATCAAAAGATTGATGTGCTCCTCGATGACAGGGATGTACGGCCGGGCGTCAAGTTCAAAGATGCGGACCTTCTCGGCACGCCCCTCCGTATCACCTTAAGTGAAAAAACCGTCAAGGAAGGCAAACTGGAAATCAAGGTGCGTTCCGAAAGAACGGTCTCCTTGATCCCATTGGCCAGCGCTTCCGCGGTGATTATTCAGAAGGTGAAAGACCTGTATGGTTCGGCTGAATGACATTACATCTGCAGTTCTCAGCTACCATCCTAATGCGGACGTAAGCCTGGTGGAAAAGGCCTATGTCTATTCTGCCAAGGTTCACCAGGGACAAATACGCCTTTCGGGCGAACCCTACCTCTCTCATCCTCTCGAAATAGCCTACATTCTCACCCAGATGAAAATGGATGTCATGAGCGTCGTGGCAGGGCTTCTTCACGACACTATCGAGGATACAGGCACCGAGATCTCTGAAATTGAACGACTGTTCGGCAAAGAAGCGGCGAACATTGTGGATGGCGTCACCAAGATCGGAAAGATGCACTTCAGCAGCTCCGAAGAGGCCCAAGCAGAGAATATGCGGAAGATGATTCTCGCCATGGCCACGGACATTCGCGTGATCATCGTGAAACTCGCTGACCGGTTGCACAACATGCGGACCCTTGGCTACCAGACCCCTGACAAGCAGGAGACGATCGCCAGGGAAACCCTGGATATCTACGCCCCGCTGGCCGGCAGGATGGGGATCTACTGGCTGAAGTCCACTCTTGAAGATCTTTGCCTCTATTACATGGAACCGGAAATCTATGAAAAAATCAAAACAGATCTTGCAGAAAGGAAAGGCTCACGGGAGCAGTTTATCCGGGAGGTGATTGAGCTGCTCTCTGCGAAACTGAAAGAGGCCAACATCGATGCGACGGTCAAAGGGAGGCACAAGCACCTCTACAGCATCTATTGGAAAATGAAGGATCAGAATCTCAGCCCAAGTCAGGTGTATGACGTCGTCGCCTTTCGCGTAATCGTGAACAGCCTGAGAGAGTGCTATGAGGTGCTTGGCATCATTCACGCCACGTGGAAGCCCGTCCCCGGTAGATTCAAGGATTATGTGTCCTTGCCCAAAGCCAACATGTACCAATCCCTCCATACCACGGTTATCGGCCCACTGGGGCAGAGAATGGAAATCCAGATTCGCACTTGGGAGATGGACAGAGTTGCTGAAGAGGGAATCGCGGCTCACTGGAAATATAAGGAAGGCCAGTCTGCAAATAAGACGGACACGAAACAATTCGCGTGGCTCAGGCAACTTCTGGAATGGCAGATAAGCCTCAAGGATCCCAAAGAGTTCATGGAAAGCGTTCGCATGGACCTCTTTCCCAACGAGGTCTATGTGTTCACCCCGAAGGGGGAGGTGAAGGAATTCCCGAAAGGCGCCACGCCGGTGGATTTTGCTTACAGTATCCACTCCGAGATCGGTGAGAAGTGTATCGGCGCAAAGGTGAATGGTCGGATGGTCCCTCTCCGCTACAAGCTTAAAAACGGAGACACAGTGGAGATCATCACCTCCACCAAACACCATCCCAGTAAAGACTGGCTTGATTTCGTCGTGACCCCTAGGGCCAGGACCAAAATCAAGCAGTGGATCATGCGCCAGGAGATGGAGCAGAGCATCAATCTGGGCCGGGAAATCCTGGGAAAAAGCCTTGATCAAACCGCCATAAATCTTTCCAGCGTGATGAAGGGAGAGCAACTCGAAGCCGTCGCGAAAGAGTTATCCTTTCACTCCGTTGATGATCTTTTGGCGAACCTGGGGTTTGGCAGGGTTTCGGCAAAGCAGGTGATTGGCCGTCTGAGAGCCAAGCTCGGCATTGAGGTGGAAGAGCCACCCAGCCTGATGAGCAAGGTGGTGGCCCGGATCAAACGCAAGAAGAGCACGACCGGCATCAAGGTGAAAGGACTGGAAGACATCTTAGTCCGTTTCGCCAACTGCTGCCATCCCCTGCCGGGGGAGCGTGTCGTAGGGTTTCTGACCCGAGGCCGGGGAGTGACGGTCCATACTTTCAATTGCAGGCACATGCTGGATGCCCAGCCTGAGCGAGTAGTCGAAGTGGTTTGGGAGCCTTCAGATCATGATGTTTATCTGGCGAGATTGAAAGTGGTCACGAGCGACAAGAAGGGCATATTGGCGGACATCAGCACCATCATGACCCAAAAAGATGCCAACATCATTCAAGCGGAGATCCAGACCACCATGGACAAGAAGGGTGTCTCCCATTTCACCATAGAGGTGGAGAACTTCAAGCAGCTTCACGAAATCATGGGGGCGATCAAGAAAATCAAGAGCGTACTGCTGGTGGAGAGGTTGTAGCTACGCCTTTTTGCACGCGGCCCGATTTAATGCACGCCGTGCATACCCTGAGTCTCACGGTCTGGCCACCCCTGATGGTTTTGACTTTCTGAAGATTAGGGTACCATCGCTTTTTGGTCTTATTATGAGCGTGGCTCACGTTGTAACCCAAGCTGGCTCTTTTCCCGCAGATATCGCATATTTTCGACATGACACGTCTCCCTCGAAATAGCCTAAAGTTTTGTTTTTTAGCACTATGCGAGGGAAAAAACAACTTTTTTTCATATGGCTACCGATAATAAAGACTCCATTTCTTACGCGAACCTTTCTCCTCAACTAAACAAAGTGCCCGCCTGCACCCGGACCATCCATCTCATGGGAATTGCCGGGACCGCTATGGCTTCTCTCGCAGGCATGCTCAAACAGAAAGGGTTTTCTGTTTCAGGCTCTGATCAAAACATTTACCCTCCCATGAGCCACTTCCTCAACCAGATCTCCATTCCTGTTCTTAGGGGTTACAAACCGGAAAATCTCCACCCCGCTCCCGATTTGGTTGTGGTGGGAAATGTGATCACAAAGCTCAACCCGGAGGCCATCGAACTGGCAAGGCTGGGAATTCCTTACGTCTCCCTTCCCCAGGCGCTTCATTTCTTTGCCATGAAAGGGAAGAAATCCATCGTCATAGCTGGGACCCACGGGAAAACTACCACCTGTGCGATTGTCTCTTGGATTCTTGAACAGGGAGGGTTGGATCCCAGTTTTATGATCGGTGGGATTCCGTTAAATTTTGGGAACAATTTCAAGCTGGGAAGGGGCCCCTATTTCGTTATCGAAGGCGATGAATACGACACCGCCTTCTTTGATAAGGGGCCGAAATTTTTGCATTATTCACCATGGGTCACGGTTCTCACCAGCATCGAGTTTGATCATGCCGACATCTACAGGGACCTCGACCATGTGAGGCAGAGCTTTCAAAAGCTCATCCATTTAATCCCCCCCGACGGCCTTCTGATCGCCAATCATGATGACCCGATCGTCATGGCTGAAGTGAAATTTGCGAGGTGCCCTGTAATCACCTACTCTCTTGAAAGCGACGGGGACTGGAAGGCAAGTGACATCACAGTCCAAGAGGACTTCACTTTTCTGAGGGCTAGGAACAGGGACGGTGGCACCGTCGAGATAAAGACCCCCTTGTACGGCCGCCACAATGTTTCCAATCTTCTTTCCACGCTGCCGTTGTCCGGATTTCTCGGCATAGAGGCCAAAAATCTTCTGAAGGGTCTTGAAACGTTCCAGGGAGTCAAAAGGCGTCAGGAGATCAAGGGCGAAGCAGAGGGTATTTTGGTCCTCGATGATTTCGCCCACCATCCCACAGCGGTAAGGGAAACCATCCAGGCCGTAAAAGAGAAGTACAGGCATAGACGCTTGGTTGCCGCTTTCGAGCCCAGGTCCAATTCCAGCCGACGCAACGTCTTCCAGGAGCAGTATGCCTCCTCTTTCGACGGGGCGGATCTCATCATGATCCCGGAGCCCCCGATGAAAGACACAATTCCTGTGGAGGAAAGATTTTCTTCTGCCGGACTGGTGGAAGACTTGAACCGCAAGGGCTTGAAGGCCCTTTATTTTCCGGACACGACCCTGCTTCTTGAAGAGATCCTTCGCCAGAGTCGCGCCGGGGATGTGGTTCTCTTCATGTCCAACGGCTCCTTTGACAACCTGCCGTCGAACTTCCTGAAAAGACTAGAGGACTCGTGAGGAAGGAAATGCTGGTTGTGCCTGGATCTTTTCAGCGGGCTCCTGAGCCACATTTTCTGCACCAACCCTTTTCGCCTTGCGCTTTCCATGCTTTTGCACGAACACCCACCAAACACCGGATCCTGGCAGCCTTTCTTTTACTTTGACTCCCATAAAGCTCCTCGCTTTCTTCCCTATTGCTTTTCACCGTCAGGAGGTAGGGCTGTGTTACCTGGCCCGTGATCGCTTGACTAGGAGCTTCCTTCCTAACAATTCCCCAACAACCACCTCAGCCCGTACGGCTTGGAGAAGCGTTGGGAGCTAATGTGAACGATATGACTCCATTTGAGCAAGTTCAGCAAGCCTTGCTGCAGCTCTGTTGGGCGATCAAGCTCGACTCATACCTGAGTCTCCATCCACCAGTCAATAAGGCCGACTTCGACAACCCGCACTCGATCCTCGATCCAACTGACACCCTTTTTCTGCCTGGCGATCAATTCAATACGGATAATGACATCCTTCTTGGTGCTGAGAATTGCATTCTTTTATCAGTGGGTGCCCTCTTTCTTGCTCTCGACACTGCCTTGGATCAAGCAGGTATCAAGAATAATCCTTTGGCTCAGGACTCATTCGGTCAACTCAGAATACTCATTTACATGAGCAGATGTGCATTCGCCCACAATGTGTTGGCGCCTCGTTGGGAGGTGCGTGGGAAGTATTGTCGCCAGTTGACAATAGCGGCTGCCAGTGTCTCAGTTCAACTTGACATGAATCAGCTCGCAGGCAAGTCGTTTGACATTAAACAGATAGGACTCACCGCCCCGGAGCGTTTCAAGATGAGAGCGAGGTTTATGCTTTCAATTCTGCGGCAACGTATGCACTCGGAAAGAGATTAATGACAAAAGATGAATTGATAACGGCCATCCAGGCTGCGCGTCCCGATGAGGACACGCTGAATATACTTAGCGGTGCGGTTAGGGAGATTCCATACGGATAAGAGCCAGAACTCAAGAGCGGACTCTAGCCAAGCCGTGGTGGCTTTGCTTAAAACCCTCAAAAGATTGGGACATGACCAGGAAGGTGAAAAGGTCGAGAATGAGCCAAATCCAGAATCTCAAACCGAATCAATACGATCCGGTGGATTTTGACCACCTGTGACCTTCCGATTTATAGCCAAATGGGATTCTGCGCTCCACAAATATCACGACCAATCTAACCGTATCCATACGGTTGACTGCTCATCATATTCTGCTATCTACCCCATCACATCTCAAGAAGGCGCTCTGCGTCCGTGTAAAGGATGTGCTCGCCCGGCTTCTTGTTCTTGAACACTTCTTCCTTATGGACCGCCCTGTAAATTGATTGGTCATTGGGAAATGTTTTGGCGATCCGCCTTATGATCCGCTTTTCCTGCTCAGTAAGGGGCTCAGCCTCGCTCTCATCGGCCGCCTGGATGCTTTCAACGAGCTCTCTGTAATTGTCCAACTGAGGACCATGAGGCATGGCTGCATAGGAGGCCCCCGTCACGCTCTGACCCAGTTCTCTGAAAGCGATCATGTCTGCGTAAAAGAGGTATTTCCCGGCATACAGGACACCCTTGTCTGAAGAGCGAAGGATCTTCTTCCCCAGGGCCTTGCCAAATTCCCCGAGGACGAGCTTGATTCTTTGGAGGGATATCCCGCCACGATTGCCTGTGTAGATATCCTTAAGAGTCTCTTTCCCGGTGAGAACCCTTCGCAGTATGGCATCCATTGATTTCGTCTGAATGAGACCCCCTTCCCATCTCTTGATGCTCGCAATCCCCACGCTAGCAGCCTTTGCAAGCTGCTCCTGATTCCAACCTAGCTTTTTGCGGCCTTCAACAATCTCCTCGCTCGAAAGCAAACCTACCGTGCGCCTGTAAGCATCCGACAGGGCTTTCTGATTGTTCGCGGCCAGCTTCCAGTCATCCGCCACGAGGCCGCAGGAATGGCAAACGAAGTGCTCCGGTCGGTATTTAACCAGCCTCCCCCGAAATGTGACTTCCTTGACAAGCCTCTTCAGCTCCATCTTTCCATGGTTATTCGGGCAGTCCATGGGTTTTCCTCCTTCCCTATTTCCGATTCCTATGAAGAGAGACGATCCAAAGAGATCCCCCTGTGATAGAAAACTTCAGATACATTGGACAGCCGAAGACCCGGCTATCCCATCCAAAAGCGTAAAGCTCGCTGCCCAGAATGGGCTTCTCATAAGACCGCTGGGGAGGTCTTTGCCCCCCCGGTATCCTTTGGGAGTCATTTCCTGCAAGATCTTGGGCAGGGCATCCTCCAGTTCGTCTATCAGAAAATCAAGCTCCAGGAGATCGGCGTAAATGGTATCTGGATCCACAAACCTCACGCGCTTTGCCGAGGCCGCTTGCCGCGCCTCCTCCAGCTTCCCGTTGAGCTCCCGGTAAGACGGCCTCGGATTCATATTGTCCTTATAGTATCAATTGATACTTTTGTCAATTGGAAAAACGATCTTTCGAAATGCGCGGAATTTAGTTGCGCGAGGGTTGCACTCGGCGGAAAAATTCGGGCACCCTTTGCGACCACCGCCTTAATAATTTCAAATAGTTACATACCCAACACGAACGGTTCTTTCGACAACTTGACTGGTCGGATGCTCGCCAGGCTGGGCGGAATTTCTTTGACGGACAAAGGAATCTCTGCTAATTAACTCTATTCAAACAGCTAGAGAGGAGGTAACGAAGCGATGAGTTCAGAATCCCTTTTGAAAGGCAAGACTGTTCTGGTGGTAGACGATGAGCCCGACGTTCTTGAAACCGTTGCCGAAGAACTGGATATGTGCCTCGTCGATAAGGCTCAAGATTACAACACGGCCATTCAATACCTTGCGAGCTACACCTATGACATTGTCATCCTCGATATCATGGGTGTCAACGGATTTGATCTCTTGCAGAATTCTGTTGACAGGGGGTTCCCTACAGTCATGCTCACCGCTCACGCTCTTACACCTGAAGCGCTGAAGAAATCCATTAAGCTGGGGGCTGTCACTTTCTTGCCCAAAGAAAAGATGTCAGAACTGAGGCCTTTCCTTGAGGATGTGGTTCTGGGAGAGGGTAAACCGGTGTGGATGAAGTTTTTTGAAAGGCTCGGAAGCTATTTCAACAAGCACTTCGGCCCGGACTGGGTGGAAAAGGACAAGTTCTTTAAACAGTTCAAGGAGGAAGTGCTCAAACAGGAAGCGGGCAAGGGCAAGTGATCCTGGGTTGGGAGCGATCTTTAGGGGCGCGTTAACAATCCATCTCTGGCGGCCTATCCCCCGGTGAATGTGTTTTTCATGATCCAGCAAGAGCTCCACGGTACTCGCGGGGCTTTTCTTTTTTGTGGTTTTTGACGGAAAAGGCTATTGAGATGAATTCCTGGGTGAATCACTTTTCCCTCTGTCCTGCGCCGCGCCACGGGAGCTCTTTCTTTTGATCTTCACCGCCCCAGTGAATTCAGTTATAATCGGATCACTCAGCTTCAGCTCCTTACAGATCAATCCAGCAGGTGTGACGCAGAGATGACGCACGACTATCGCCTGGCCAGAGAGAAAATGGTCAAAAATCAGCTCATCCCTCGGGGTATCACCGACAAGGGGGTATTGCGAGCCATGGGTAAGATCCACAGGCACCTTTTTGTGGAGGAAGCCCTTATTGGTGAAGCTTACAACGATCATCCCCTTCCGATCGGCCATAAACAAACTATTTCGCAGCCTTACATCGTCGCCCTCATGACCGAGGCGCTGGAACTCACGGGAAACGAGAAAACCCTCGAAATCGGGACAGGCAGCGGCTACCAGACGGCCATCCTGGCTGAACTCTCAAAAGCCGTCTATACCGTCGAACGGATTGGGCCTCTCCTGGAAAAAGCCAAAACGCTTCTGGGGCAATTGGGCTATACCAACATCTATTTCAAAACCTTTGACGGCACCCTGGGATGGGAAGATTTTGCCCCGTTTGATGCCATCATCGTGACCGCTGGAGCACCCCAGACCCCCCAGCCCATCCTGGATCAACTGACTGAGGGCGGAAGACTGGTCATACCCATAGGCAACAGATACAGCCAGGATCTCATCAAAGTGACAAGGGTTAAGAATACCTTCAAGCAGGAAAATCTCGGCGGTTGCCGTTTCGTGGACCTCATCGGCGTTCATGGATGGAATGAGTGATAAGGCATAGCGTATGCTCTAACTTTTACCCATCAGTGGGGTTACTGGACACAGGGGGGTAGGGATTGGGGGCCGTGGGGGTCTCTTTCAAAATGAGGAAACGAAGAGAGACCGGGAATGACTATGCAAAAAGGGGGCAGCGAAGGCGGGCGGCGAGGTTTCATCAGTCATTCCCATGCACGGATTTGGATGGCTATTCCCAGGAAGCCCTCCGCCCGCCTCACCCACCTCCTGTGGGGCCTCACTCATCACCCAAAGCTGGTCACCAGGCAGCGTTTGGCGCACCATAGCCGCTATGGCTACGGTGCGCGTTTCCTTCGTTTCTCTATTTTGAAAGAGACCCCCGCGGCCCCTCAGGCGTTTCTAGTACCCCTGTGTCCAGTAAAAAATGTGGGACATAGTCAGGCGTGTGCTGGAAAGGTCAAGGCTGTGAAGAAAGCGGAGTTGCGCTCCTCGATTGCGGGGGAATATTTTGCGGGCTCCAGTGATCTCGATGAAAGACGCATATCTTAAACAAATTCAGCACCTGAGCCTGCCCCTGTCATGCCTCAAAGGCGTCGGCCCAAAACGATCAGCCTTCTTTGCTCAGAAAGGGCTTCACACCGTCCTCGATCTCCTCTTTTTCACTCCTTTCCGGTATGAAGATCGGAGGCGAATCACCCCCATCAGCCATGTCCAGGAAGGGATCCCGGTCCTCGTCAGAGGCAAGGTTGTATTCGGCCGCGAGGAACGGTTTTATCCAGGTCGGAAACGGCTGTTCAAGATCCTCATCCGCGATGAAGAAGCTGGGTTGGAGCTGGTTTGGTTCAATTACAGAAGGCCCTTCCTGACACGGTTGGCTGCCCAGGGAACAGAACTGCTCGCTTATGGCCCAGTCAGGATGAACCGGGGACACAAGCAGGTGATCCATCCGGATACGACCGTCATCAGAACTGAAGGCTATGTGGAAGCCCTAGGCTTTCACCCCGTGTACTCGATGATCGACGGTATCCCCCTTTCCGCTTTGCGCACAGCCATATCCAGAGCCCTCAGTCATCACCTCTCTTCTCTCATCGACCCTCTCCCGGCGGATATGATTCATCGCCTCGGGCTTCCGAGTCTATGGGAATCCATTGAGCATGTCCATCGGCCCCCGAAAGACTCTTCCATTGAACAGCTCAACCAGCATCGTACCCCCTACCATAAAAGACTTCTCTTTGACCGCTTTTTTCTTGTCATGCTCACAATGGCTTTCCGGAAAAAAATGAGAGCAAAGGGAAAAGGTTTCCTCTTCCCGATCCCACAGAACCTGATGAACGAGATCGGCGAGTTTTTTCCTTTCCATCTCACCCCTCACCAGGAGAAGGCAGTAGATGACATCGCTAAAGACTTCTTGAGCGGGAAACCGATGAACCGCCTGGTACTGGGAGACGTGGGGTGCGGGAAGACAGCCGTAGCAGCAGTGGCTGCGTACATCTGCACCCGGAATAAGGCGCAGGTGGCTATCATGGCCCCGACCCAGATCCTCGCCACCCAGCACTTGGAGTACTTCAGGGCTCTTTCAGGGAAAATGGATTTTCGTCCGGTTCTCCTCACAAGCGGTCTGAGAAAAGGGGAAAGAGAGGAAATCTACGGAAAGATAAAGAATGGAGACTGTAATCTTGTCATCGGAACGCAGTCTCTGATCCAGGAGGATCTGGTTTTCTCTCGATTGGGGCTCGTCATCATTGATGAGCAGCACAGATTCGGTGTGAGAGAACGGGCTTTGATGGACAGAAAGGGAGAGAATCCCCATCAGCTGGTTATGACAGCCACACCTATTCCTAGAACACTGGCGATAACCATTTATGGTGACATGGATATTACATGGATAAGCGGATATCCTAAGGGTCGCCTGCCGGTGATCACCCAACTCGTAAGCGTGGATGAGAAAAGGAAGGTCCTTGAAGAGTTGACCGGTCGTTTGTCCCACGGCCAACAGGCTTTTGTGATTTGCCCTGTCATAGAAGAGTCGCAGGAAACGGATTTGAAGAATGCCATAGAGATGGCTGACAGACTGGAAAAAATCCTTTCACCGCGGTTTAGAGTAGGGCTGGTGCACGGGCGCTTAGCCTCCGATGAGAGGGAAAGCATCATGAACCGTTTCCGCAAGGGTTCCATTTCTCTTCTTGTAGGCACCACCGTGGTGGAGGTGGGCATACATGTGCCGAAGGCGACCGTGATGATCATAGAACATCCTGAACGGTTCGGCCTGGCTCAACTTCACCAACTTAGGGGAAGAGTGGGAAGGGGCTGTAAACAGGGGATCTGCTTTCTCATGCTCTCCAACACAGCCTCAGAAAAGGCCGCATCCAGATTGGAAATCTTGACCCAGAGCCAGGATGGACCTGCGATCGCCCAGAAAGACCTTGAACTGCGGGGGCATGGAGAGTTGATCGGCATGAGGCAAACCGGCCTTGGGGAATTGGGTCTCGCAGAGTTGATGAGAGAGCCTGAGTTCCTTGTGCGAGCAAAGGAGGAGGCTCAGCGATTGCTTGATGCGGACCCGGCGCTTCTTCTGCCTGCAAACGGGGTATTGAAAACATTTGTGGAAGCGGTGCTCACAAGACCTGTGGATCTCTAGTGTGGCGTCCCAGAACTTCGGTTACAAACAACACTGCGACCTCACCCCATTGTCTGGAGCCGGTCTCTCAGAGCGGCAATATCGGTACACTGGCTTTTTATGCTTTCCCTCGACAAATTTCATGCTTTTCTTTGACGAGCGTCAGATTATGGTGTAGAAAGAAAGTTTATTTTTCCTGAACCAGACCACGGTTTCTTGGAGGGAGATCTTATGCAAGAATTCAGGAGAATGGATCGGCTGCCCCCTTACGTTTTCAAGGTGGTGGACAACCTCAAAATGGAGCTGAGACGCCAAGGCGAGGATATCATCGATCTCGGCATGGGGAATCCCGACATCCCAACACCGAAGCACATCGTGGACAAGCTTCTTGAGGCTGCCGATAATCCCCGCAACTACAGGTATTCTGCTTCAGCGGGAATCACCAAGTTGAGGCAAGCGATCACTGCCTGGTACAAGAGACGCTGGGATGCAGAGATTGATCCTGATGAAGAGGCGATCGCCACCATTGGCGCCAAAGAAGGCCTCTCTCACCTCGTTCTTGCCACGATCAGCCCCGGGGACGTTGTATTCGCCCCGAACCCAACGTACCCCATCCATCCCTTCTCCGTGATCATAGCTGGAGGAGACCTTCGAAGTATCCCGATTGGGCCGGGCAGAGACTTTTTTGAAGACCTCCTGACAGCAACAAAGCAGACATGGCCACGGCCAAAGATGCTGATCATCTCCTATCCGCACAATCCTACCACGGCCGTGGTGGACAGGGAGTTCTTCGAAAAGATAGTCGCTTTCTGCCTTGAGCATGACATCATCGTCATCCATGATTTTGCTTATGCTGATCTCGTATTTGACGGGTATACCGCACCGAGTCTTCTCCAGATTCCCGGCGCTAAAGACATCGGCGTGGAGTTTTTCAGCCTGTCCAAGAGCTACTCCATGCCCGGTTGGAGGGTCGGCTTTTGTGTAGGGAACAGGAACCTTGTCGCTGCTTTGAGGCGAATCAAGAGCTACCTGGATTATGGCATGTTTCAGCCCATTCAGATTGCATCCATCATAGCTCTGAATGGCCCTGATGATTGCGTGAAGGAGATCGTGGAAATCTATCGAGAAAGGCGAGATACGCTGGTAGATGGCTTGAATAGGATCGGCTGGACTGTGGAAAAACCCAAAGGAACCATGTTTGTTTGGGCCAAGATCCCAGAGCAGTACAGAAAAATGGGCTCTGTTGAGTTCGCCAAGATGCTCATGACCAGGGCAAAGGTCGCGGTTTCACCAGGTATCGGCTTCGGCGAATATGGGGATGACTATGTGCGATTGGCCCTGGTAGAAAACCCCCATCGGATCAACCAGGCTATTCGAGGAATAAAACAAATATAGTAAGGACCAAGGTGCAGGGCGCACGGTCCAGGGAAAACAGGGGTTGCGATCAGGGATTCCATGTTTGTGTTTGACCGTGTACCGTGTGCCTTGTACCCTGTACCAGTTCGGCGGGATTCCTCCGCTCGAGCCTATTAGCAAATCGCCAAGGGGAAATAATGGAGCGTGTGAACATTGGCATTATCGGATTCGGGACAGTCGGATCGGGAACAGTCGAAATCCTGCTCAAAAATAAGGCCATCATTACGGACCGGGTCGGCTCGGAGATCGTTATCCGAAAGATCGCTGATCTGGATCTTCAAAAAGACCGAGGGGTCTCCGTGGATCGAAGCGTTCTGACGACCAATGCCCTGGACGTCATCGATGACGCCAAGGTCCATATTGTTGTGGAACTCATCGGGGGTACGGATAAGGCGAAGGAATACATCCTCAGAGCCATGGAGAAGGGCAAGCATGTGGTGACAGCGAACAAAGCCCTTCTGGCGGAACATGGGAAAGAGATCTACGGCGCAGCCGAAAAACATGGGGTTAGCCTCGCCTTTGAGGCGAGCGTCGGTGGGGGCATCCCGATCATTCGATCCATAAGGGAGGGCCTTTCTGCAAACCACATCAAGACCATCATGGGCATTCTCAATGGGACCTCCAACTACATTCTGACCCAGATGACCCAGAAGGGAATCCCTTATTCTCAAGCCGTGGCGGAGACTTTGAAATTGGGCTATGCGGAAGACCCCCCAACGCTGGATGTAAACGGCACAGATGCAGCGCACAAACTGGCCATCCTGGTTTCCCTTGCATTTGGAGTGCCTGTATCCTTCGGGAGTATCCATCGGGAGGGCATAGATCGCCTCACCCCGGACGATATCAGCTTCGCAGGTGAGTTCGGCTACTGCATCAAGCTCCTGGCCATTGCGCGGAATCTTGGGAACAAGGTCGAAGCCAGAGTGCACCCTGCGATGATTCCCCTCGACCATATCATGGCCAATGTCAATGGCGTGTATAATGCCATTTACGTGGAAGGAGATTTCGTGGGGCCAAACCTCTATTATGGCTTGGGGGCGGGGAAAAAGCCGACAGGGAGCGCCGTCGTTTCGGACGTTATCCATCTGGCAAGGCAGCTCAAGAATGGCGCCAAGAATCTCATCCCGCCCTTGGCCCATGTTGGGTCTAAGGGCAGGGAAATATCCATAAGACCCATGGAAGAGCTTCACACATCCTATTATTTCAGGTTCTCTGCCATTGACAGACCCGGCGTGCTGTCAAGGATATCTGGCGTGCTTGGCGATCACGGGATCAGCATATATTCGGTGATTCAAAAGGGAAGGAAGGTCAATGGCTCTGTTCCGGTGGTGATGCTGACCCATGAAGCTTTGGAAAGCAGCGTCCTGAAAGCCCTGGCGCAGATGGATCAACTGGAAGTACTCACAGATAAGACCGTGGTCATCCGCGTGGAAGAAACCTGATATGAGTAGAAAATACATTTTTCTGGTTGGTGATGGTATGGCGGATTACCCGCTTCACGAGCTGGGCGGAAAAACACCTCTCCAGGTGGCTGAGACCCCCCATATAGACCTGATTGCTTCGGTTCGTATCGGTCTTGTGAGGACCATACCAGTGAATATGGAGCCCGGCAGCGACGTTGCCAATCTCTCCCTCCTGGGCTATGACCCGCGCATTTACCATACGAGACGAGGACCTTTTGAAGCTGCCAGCATGGGCATAAAACTGAAACCGGATGATGTGGCCTTCAGGATGAATCTCGTCACCCTGGAAAGGCGATCAGATCAAGAAATGATCATGGTCAGCCATAGTTCAGGAGACATTCCGGCTCAGGAGGCTGGAAAACTCGTAGAGGATCTCAAGAAAGTAATCGAAGGCCCGGGTATTTCTGTGTATCAAGGTGTGGGATACAGACACTTGCTGGTGTGGGCAAATGGGCCTGAACAGGCCCTGACCATACCTCCCCATGATGTACTTGGGCAAAATATGGCCGCCTACCTCAATCACACCCGAGAGAATCCGGTCCCTGCACTGATCCGCCGCTCATGGAGAGTGCTCACCAACCATTCTGTAAACCTGGCCCGCAGGCATGATGGCCTCATGGAGGCCAACTCCATCTGGCTGTGGGGACAAGGCAAGGCACCCAGGTTGGCACTTTTTCTGGACAAGTACGGAATCACCGGTGCTGTCATTTCTGCTGTTGACCTTATCAAGGGCATTGGGATTTATGCTGGACTCAGCCCGATATACGTCGAAGGGGCGACAGGATACCTCAATACCAACTATCTTGGTAAAGCGAATGCTGCTCTGAGGGCACTCAAAGAGCTCGATTTTGTTTTCTTGCACGTGGAGGCGCCGGACGAGGCTGGCCACAGCGGCAATTACAAGGAAAAAATCGAGGCTATCGAGAATTTCGACCACAAGGTTGTGGGTCCTGTTCTCGATGGATTGAGGGAGCACCCGGACTACCGTGTCATGGTTGTGAGCGATCATCTCACCCCCATTGTCAAAAGAACCCATACCAATGAACCCACCCCCTTTGCTTGGGCCTCGAAGGAGGAGATAGAAAACAAACCTGACGGGCCCCGGTATTCCGAAGTATCGGCCCAAGAGTCCGGGCTCTTTATTGACAAGGGATATGAGTTGATGGACATGTTCGTTTTTGGGCAATAGTTGCACAATCAACAAAGTCATACTCCCTGACACGGTGCCATATTTCCAATACTTTGCAGTCCTTTCAGCGATCGCTGCGAGTTGTCGGTTGTACAAGCTCGAGTTGCCTTCTCCAGGCGATGAAACAAGGGATACTCGTCCATGTCGCCACTGACAACCTGCGACATACGACAAACTAAGAACTAAAGGAGATAACAGCATGAACATTCTTTTTTTCGGCCCCAATGGAAGCGGCAAGGGGACACAGGGAGCTATTGTTAAGGATAAATTCAAGATCCCGCATATTGAAACAGGCGTTATTTTTAGAGACAACATCTCGCGAGGCACAGACCTTGGCAAAAAAGCCAAAGGCTACATTGACCGTGGCGAGCTCGTCCCTGACAGCATTACCATCCCGATGATCCTCGATCGCCTCAAGGAGGATGACTGCAAGAGGGGCTGGCTTCTGGACGGGTTTCCAAGAAACTTGACCCAGGCCCAAGAGCTGGACAAAGCCCTCAAGCAGGCTGGGATAAAACTGGACATCGTCATAGAAATCGTCCTCGACAGGCAGATTGCAAAAAATCGCATCATGGGAAGACGATTGTGTATCAATGACAATAACCATCCCAACAATATCTTCATCGAAGCCATCAAACCCAATGGGAACAAGTGCAGGGTCTGTGGAGGAGATCTCAAGACC
>JAHECH010000440.1 GCA_024641835.1 Deltaproteobacteria bacterium | reverse complement strand
AGACGAACGGCTCCCGGCTGGACTTCCGCGCTTCCACAGAGAGGAGGGTCACCTGAATTCCAAACGGTGCCCTCGTCTCCCAGCAATGGCTTAGCTCAAGGCAGGATTGCGTGGCGGCTCCCTATCTTCTCATCCACAATCCCTTTTGCCTATGTTACCTGTCTTCAACCTAGCTCTCTACGCCTCTGCCGCGCCACATTAATCCTTATTCCGTTGGGCCGCACACTTTTTGTCGGAGGGAGATGCGGCACAAGCACAGATAAAGCGGATCCAACAGGCAAAGGACGCGAAGCAAACAATACGCTAAGGAGCGATCAATGACAACAGATAAGATCCAGTTCACAAAAGAAAAAGAAACGATGCTCATGACCTTGAGCGGTCGAGCGATTCAGAGCCAGTGGAAGAATCCCATCTTGCGCGATCCCTGGGCTGAAGAAGCGATGCGGCATATCGATTACGACATCAGCGAGCACTACAAGGGAGTGGGCTCGTGGAGCATGTGGAAGGACATTGGCTGTACCATCATCGCCACGCGCGCCGCGACCTTTGATCTGCTCACGAACTGTTATCTGGCCGATCACCCGGAGGCGACCGTGCTCCACGTGGGCTGCGGCATGGACAGCCGCGTCTTCCGGGTCAATCCGCCTGCCAGTGTCCAGTGGTTCGACGTGGATTACCCGGACGTGATCGACCTGCGCCGCCAACTGTTTCCCGAACGGGGCGCCGCCTATCACCTGATCGGTGCACAGCTGGACGATTTGCACTGGTTGGATGAGGTTCCACGAGATCGGCCCGGGCTGCTTATCGCCGAGGGGGTGCTGCACTACCTGAGCGAAACGGAAGTGAAAGCGCTCCTCAATGCGGTGGCCGCTCACTTCCCCGGCGGTCAGATGATCTTCGATATCTGCAATTCGTTCATTGTGAAAAGAGCGGGCTCGAACGTCGGGGGAACAGGGGCAACCTACAAGTGGGGCCTTGATGATCCCCAGGACATTAAGCAGCTTGAGCCAAAGCTTGAACTGATCAAGGAATTCAAACCAAGCGAACAGGTCGAGTTTTCCCGATTCCCGTTATGGTGGCGGGTTCTTTACCGCATCCAGGAGGTCAACCCCACGCTGCGCAGGATGGAACGTATGGTAGTCTACCGCTATTAGGAAGCCAGCTCGGAATTACCCTCCTGAGCCGTGTGAAACAGAAAAACCTTCTGCTGTCATGTAAGATTATCTTGCATCTCTCGCCGGTAAAGCTAGTGGGAGAGGAACATCCGAATCGACACGCACGCCCCGCCTAGAGATCGCAACCTTTACCGTGCTGGGGTAGATTGAACTGTGCGAGGATTTGGCAAAACCAAACTATCAAGGTTGGAGGAGCGGCATTACCGTGCATGGTTGCCATTTTCAATTCTATGCGGCCCAACACAGCGTGCAGCCGACTTGGGGTACGCGGCGCGTTTTCAGGCAGTTTTCGTGGCTTCAAGCGGGTTCCGGCAAAGCGGCGTTATCTCATCCCACCCCAAGCGGCTAACGCACACCGTTGGCCGCCTTACCTATTGGACGCAATTATGATTGGATAAAGGACATGACAGAAAAATCAAGCACAACAGCGATATCGGTTTCGCAGCTCAAAAAAATGTATGGCGATGTAAAAGCGGTTGAAGATGTGTCATTTGCGGTGAACGAAGGCGAGATATTTGGATTGCTCGGTCCGAACGGGGCCGGCAAAACAACCACCGTCGAATGCATCACCGGCTTGAGACGCCCCGACGAGGGCGCCATCTCCGTGCTCGGCCTTGACCCGCAGGTCGACCGGGAGGCGCTCCATCCAGTGGTCGGCGTCCAATTGCAGTCGAGCACTCTCCCGGACAAGTTGAAAGTCAGCGAGATCCTGGATTTATTTCATTCCTTCTACCAGGATCCGGCGAATCCGGAAGAGCTCGCTCAGGCGCTCGGGCTCAGCGAAAAAGTGGGCAGCTACTACAAAGCACTGTCCGGCGGTCAGAAGCAACGGCTGGCGGTCGCTCTGGCGATCATCGGCCAGCCGAAGGTGGCTGTGCTGGACGAGATGACGACCGGCCTTGATCCGCAGGCCCGGCTCGACGTCTGGGAGCTCATCGAAAGAACGCGCGACCGCGGGACCACCGTTGTCCTGGTTTCTCATTACATGGAAGAGGCCGAACGGCTTTGCGATCGGGTGGCCTTGATCGACCGCGGGCACATCATCGCCCTCGACACTCCTTACGGGTTAGCTGAAAAAGTCACCGGCGGCAAACAAGTGCGGTTCGTTCCATCCCAACCGTTCGACGATGGATTGCTCAAGACATTGCCGGAAGTGAAAACCATTGAGCACCAAGGAAAACACGTCAAGGTCGTGGGCTCCGGGCAGCTCGTCAATGTCGTTATTAAGACCCTGGCCAGGAATGGCGTCGAAGCGCTGGACGTGCAGACGGAAGGAGCAACGCTGGAGGACGCTTTCGTCCAGCTGACCGGTCGGCACATACACGAAGATACAAAGGCTCAATCAACATGAACAACCCCAAGACAAAAACTCCCCGCCTCGGCTTTGGCAAACTGCTGCTCAACGAAAGCAGGCTGGCTTTGCGTGTCCCGATCGGTCTGGGGGCAGGCCTTGGATTGCCAATCCTCCTGCTTGTCATTTTAGGTCTCATCCCTGGGACGCGGGAACCGAGTAGCGATCTCGGCGGTTTGTCGTATTTTGCTCTTTTGTATCCGATCCTCGTCGCGGTGACGATCCTGTCGCAGAGCATCAATATGCTGCCCCGCAACCTGATCAAGTACCGGGAAACGGGAATCCTGCGGCGCCTTTCCGTTACGCCCGTGCCACCTTCGTGGCTGCTGGCCGCCCAAATCGTGATCAACCTGGCCATCGCGGTGATCGGGATCATTCTCTTGACCGCAGTCGGAGTCGCCGTGTTCGGCCTCGAGCCCCCACGGGACATCCCGGGGTTTCTATTGGCCGATTTCCTTACCATTACTTCCTTGTTTTCCATTGGACTTTTCATTGCCGCGGTTGTCCGAAGTGATGCGTTGGCTCAAGGGATCGGGGGAATTCTGTTCTTTGCACTGTTATTTTTCGGCGGCTTATGGATCCCGCGTCCGCTCATGCCGGCCGTTCTGCTCGATATCAGCAATTGGATACCGCTTGGCGCGTCCGTAGCGGTCATGCAAAACGCCATGCAAGGAATCGCTCTTTCGCTGCAACCGCTGTTGGTGCTGATTGGCTACACGGTGATCCTCGGATATCTTTCTGTCCGCCTTTTCCAATGGGAATGATCGCAATTCAATTTATTGATCGCGTTCCAATCAACGCCCAACCCGCGCGTGAAGCCGACTTGGCCTTCGGCCTGGAGTCTTCGCAGGTATGCTCTTCGGGGAGCCGTTATATAATGGGAACCTAATACTACACAGCCGGCCAAGCGGCTTACGCGCCAGTCGTTAGGCCCCTCACCTCTCGGCTCCCGCCATTACGCGGGCTCTCGAACGCAGCCATCTTCCTGGTGAGTCTACTTGGCTGTCGAGAACAGGAACAGCCGCAAGAGGATGTTGAGGCAAATCCTGCAACTCCATGGGTAAGTGGCTGTTGATATATTTGAACTGGTGATTGAAATGACAAGAAACATGTCTGTCGTGCTTTACATTCTGGTGTTGATAGCAGTTGTCGTTAGTGTAGATTTACTGTTCTTTAAGAATCGATTCTGGGAACGGCTGATAGTGAACATCGGTATTGTCTTGGTGTTTGCAGCCTTCTATTTGAGATTCCTAAAGAACCCGTAAGCTAAGCGCCGCGGCACCAGCTTGTTGCCTAACACCTACATCGAGTCCGACGGCTTACCCTGGAGCGTAGCGGAAGGGTAAGCCGCGGCTCATGTGCAACGTTAGGCAGCAAAGAGTCACAATCTTGCGCAGCAATCGTGCGCTGGAGGGGATGCCGGGAGGATGAGGACAACACTGGTGCCTGAGAGGCCCGATGCGAAGTCTCCTGCGGGGGCGGACATTCGGTTCCTAATGGACGGGGAAACCGGCAATATGATTCACAGCACTGTGCCGCCTCATCAGACGAACCGAGCGACCGTCCACGCGACGGTAAGTGAATTCTGGTTCGTACTGGAGGGGCGCGGCGAGATATGGAGAGACGACGGCGTCGACAGCTGCATCACGGAGCTCGTTCAAGGTACATCCATCGACATTCCAGTCGGCACGGCGTTCCAGTATCGAAACGTATCAGACCAGGAACTGAAGTTCATCTGCATCGCTATGCCACCGTGGCCGGGTGACGCGGAGGCAAAGTACGGTGTTCCCTGCTTTACAGGCATGCTCTTGTCCCCTTTCCCTTTCGAGTCCAGGTAAGTCGTTCGCCTCGGCGTCATTTGCCCTGAACGCCGGTCACCTCTGGTGACTATTCTCTCAGTGCGTACCACGGCGCACGTTTTCCCCTCACGTGGCTCTTCGGAATACGGGCTTTTGTCACAAAAAGATAGTCCTGCGGATTAGCACCTTGAGCCGTGAACGATGTCATGGCAGTGGCCGTGCATCAAGCGCAAGTTGTCGAAGGCGTTGTTGTTGTGGTTCCTGTCGTGGTGATGCACTTCTATCACGTCCTGTGTTGTGAAGCGCAGTCCGCAGAGTGCG
>JAHECH010000439.1 GCA_024641835.1 Deltaproteobacteria bacterium | reverse complement strand
AGATTTACCAAGGTATAGAAGAACTCCAGCAAGATCTTGATGAGTGGTTGGTACGGTATAACACAAAGAGAACTCATCAAGGTAAGCGGTGCCAAGGGAGAACACCGATGGAGACTTTCTTAGACAATTTGCCCTTGTCAAAAGAGAAAATGTTAGATATTGAAGGAGAGCACCGTCTGGCACTTGTGGCTTAGGCGGACACCGGCCTCAGAAGGGGTAGCTGTCAGAACAAATCTTAGCAACTACACTTCATGACAGGGACTTAGTTTTGACTCAGTATGATATCAACGGTATCCTACCCAGCTAGGTTCATTCTTCCCTCGTTTCTTTGAGGAAGTCATGAATTGATTATGCCTCAAGTACCTTCGGGACTGCCTCATTGAGGCTTCTGTCTCAGGGAGTTCATAAAATCGTTGGTTCTCTCCGATAAAGCCCAACTTCCTAACCTATTGAGATAAGTAAACGGGATGCTTTGCGGGTCTCATTAATTCACCTCTAGCCCTGCTTCTCTGTTGCGTTTCCCCGTGATCCTCCGAAGGATCATAGAGCGGCACGGATGACGTATCATAGCTAAAAAGGTATCCCGGCAATGGCTCTGTGTTCATCATCTCACGCAAATGGGGAAGACGTAAAATCACCCGGTGAATACCACCAAGAGTCCCCAATGATCCTCATGGCCGATGACGACCCCGATGACAGGCTCTTTGTAAGGGAAGCGGTTGCACTGCTAAAGATTAAATCCCCATAGGCGCCACGAAGCGGCTCAGTTCAACCTGATTGTATCCGGAATATGGGTCCGCTCAACTCCGTATACAATCCTTAACGTTTTTAACGTTATGAAGCATTAATAGAGAACAATGAATTTAGAAACTTTTTGTGCGCAAGGGCCAGGGGTCATGCCTTTTCCTTGGAAATCCTTCAAGATGAATCCAGGAAAACTCCATCCCCATTCCTCTGTAACTTCTCTGATCGGAGCCAAGAATATCAGACCGAAAGCATCGCAAATTTTCTGAGGTATATCATAGACGTGGAGGTTTTATTCTTTCTCTCATAGGGTTTCATTTGCAAGAACCCACCTATTCTTGAATCGAGCGGCTGCATGTGTATCGTTCTTGCTCCTTCGCGGACAATCCTGCTTATTTTATCTGCAAGACAAGATTGCTTTGACTCTTCTAACCTGTCAATATATTCTTGTTTTGGGATATGGCTATCTTATGATATTATTCAAAAAATTGAGTTTGCCTGGTCGTTGAAGCGTTACGCTTTCCTGGTTTCAAATTTCATGAGTTCCCATGTCAGTGTAGGACTCTGGGTTTATTAGCATGAAACGGTATACCGGGTATTTGAGCAACAAGGATTTGATGCATTCGCAAAAAGTCCTTGGAATTACTCAGGTTCAACTATTTGGGATAATTATATTTTATGCCATTTTCTTCTTGCCACAGTGATTCAAAGGTGATAACAATCTGTTCCGCAATTTACCCCTTAGAGGCGGAAGAGATGATTCACACCAGAGATCACAAAACAGCCTACATTTTCGATCCATGGCACTTTCTAGGGCAAAAGAGACGCAAGCTCATGGATACATCCTGGGCTGCCCTTTTTCGGGAACATATTCCGTGCGAACTTCCTGTAAGCAGAGTTGCATCGTTCTTCAATGACACTTTTGGAAGACCTACTAAGGAGCTCTACACCGCTCTGGGGGTATTGTTGCTCCAGCAGATCCATGATCTGAGCGATGAGGAGACGATATCGCAATTGGCCTTCAATCTTCAATGGCATTACGCGCTGGACATTGTGGATGAATCCGATGAGGCCGAGTACCTGTGCGCGAAGACGCTGTGGAACATGCGCGATCTGGTGATAGAAAACCATCTTGATGAGGTCCTCTTTAAGCACAATGCCGAGGTGCTGGCCAGGGTTTTCAATGTGGACACCACTGCGCAACGGATTGACTCGGTGCATATCAAATCCAATATGCGTCGCTTGGGCCGGGGATCGGGATCTTTGTAAAGAGCATTTATACTTTTCTTGTCAACCTCAAGCGGCACACCATCAGAAGCTCTTTGAAGCCCTTGTGCAGGATCTACTGGAGCGCTATCTGCGGGACAAAGCGCTTTCCTGTTTTTCTCTGATCAAGCCATCGGAGGCGCACAAGACCCTTGAAACAGTCAGTGGGGATCTTTTCCATCTTGTCCAACGCTTTGCCGATCATGCCCAAGTGAGCTCCATGTATAGTTACGCGACGATGGTTCGGGTGCTCAAGGAGCACTGCGAGATCAAGCAAGATGAGGGTGCTCCTGCAGACCTGAGGGTGAAGGCAAGCCGTGAGATTCCTTCTGACTCTTTGCAGAACCCATCGGATCCTGATGCTACTTATAACGGGCATAAGGGCCAGGGCTATCAGGTGCAGGTGATGGAGACGTACTGCACGGATGAGGATGAGCGAGAAAGAAACAAGACCCTTAACCTGATCACCCATGTGGAAGTACAACGGGCCTGTGAGAGTGATACCCACGCCCTTATCCCTGCTCTTGAATCTGCCATAGAACGTGATCTTGCTCCCGCGTAAGTCCTTGCTGATTCCCTCTATGGGAGTGATGAGAACACCGAGAAGGCAGAGGAGATGGTGGTGGAGGTTGTTTCTCCAACCATGGGAGTGGAGAAGGATGATACCCTCGGCCTCTCAGAGTTTAGCTTTACTGAAAAGGGCAAAATCACGGCTTGCCCGCAACGACATG
The DNA here is from genome assembly GCA_024641835.1 of Deltaproteobacteria bacterium. GTDB lineage: Bacteria > Desulfobacterota > DSM-4660 > Desulfatiglandales > HGW-15 > JAHECH01. The sequence goes on along the minus strand of JAHECH010000439.1, from coordinate 1,941 downwards.
CCCCGGTCAAGGTCAAGCACAAGAAGCACCACTATCTTCGCTATGAGGAGAAGACGATGCGCATTGCCAAACGCAGGGCCAAGGAGCAGAGGCCTGAGTTTAAAGACAAGTACCGGTGGCGCGCTGGAATAGAGGCGACCATGTCCGAGTATGATAGGACCACGGGGGTGAAAAGAGTTCGGGTCATAGGTTTCCCTGCAGTGAGGTACTGTGCGACCCTTAAAGCCATTGGAGTAAACCTCTTCAGGGCGCCCGCTGTCCGAAATGCCCTGAAAGGGCGAGGGAAGCCCCTTAACCAGGCAATTCCTTTCTTCATTGTGTCATTTTGGTTGTCAAAGAACGAATTGGGGTGTTTTGGGAGAAAGTGAAACGTCTTGCATCCCATTTGCCATCCCATTGGCGGCCAGATCAGTGCTATATGGCTGCCTGACTTTTTACGAGACCGTCAAGGATTTGGTATCATAATTATACAAGGAGGGACTTGTATGGATAAACCAGAGGCTTTTCCCAACTTGAGGGTGTTAGATTTGTGCCGAGGATATCCCCCGGCCTTCTCCACCATGGTGCTTGCTGATTTTGGAGCAGAGGTGATTACAATCAATCCCTTAGGCTACGAGAAATCAACTCTTCCAATAAATCCTACCGATGAAGAGAAGCAGGCGTATGCTGCAATCGATCGCAACAAGAAGTCGATTTGTTTAAACTTCAGCTCAGATAAAGGAAGAAGTATAGTTCACGAGCTTGTTAGGGATGCCGACATTTTCATTGAAAACTCTCGCCCAGGAACGATGGAACGTTTGGGTATAGGTTATGACGAGCTGAGGAACGTAAACCCAAGGATAATTTATTGCTCGCTCAGTGGATATGGGCAAGACGGTCCCTATCGAGATGTGGTCGGACACGATGCGAATTTCTTAGCAGTTTCAGGAGCGCTTAGCCTCATAGGACCGAAGAACGGCCAACCATGCTTGCCAAGCAATTTATTGGCTGACATGGCCGGTTCATATTTACATTCTTTGATCGCTATTTTGATAGCTCTTCTGGCAAGAGAAAAGACCGGTCGAGGCCAATATATAGACCTTAGCTATACCGATTGTGTCTTTTCCCTGCTCACATTTGAGGTGACTATGTTCTTTTTGACTAAGGAACCCCGTCGAAGGGGAGAAACGATTCAAACGGGCTCTCAACCTGCAAATAATATCTATTCTACAAAAGATGGAAAGTTAATAACAGTGGCTTTTTTTGAGCCTCAATTTTGGAAGAATTTGTGTCAAGCTTTGGGAAGAGACGACATGATATTCCGGCAGTGGCCACGGACTGACGAAGAGAGAGATGAGGTATTTGAATGGCTCAGCAGAGTTTTCTTGACGAAAACGAGGGACGAGTGGTGGGAGTGGGCCAAGGCTAAAGAAATGATGATTGCTCCTATTCTTTCTTTGGAAGAAGCATTAGAAGATCAGCATTTGAAACATCGTCAAATGGTGTTGAGTCTACCGCATCCAACACTCGAAGAAGTCACTCAAGTAGGAAATCCATTTAAGTTATCCGATACTCCACCTAGATTCAAGCATTTTGGACCATTACCTGGGCAGGATACAGATAGAATTCTTCTAAGCCTTGGGTACACTGAAGACCACTTGAAAAGCTTGAGGGAGGAAAGAATTATACAGTGAGGTGTTTGCAGCGATAGAGGCGTAAGGAGCCGCACTAATGAACTGGCTGCATCAGTTTTAGAAACGCCGCGCTTCCTTGAAACGCTTAAATTGAATTAGGGTTATAGGTGAAGCCAGGACTGTCCAATTAATGGATGAATAACGTCAACTATTGAGATTCGCAAAAATAATGGAACATTGTTTCTTTCTGTGCTATGATGCACTGCATGAGACCCCATGGAAGCCAAAGCGAACTGGAAAAGCGAAGGCGACGCGCCATTGCGTTGTT
>JAHECH010000438.1 GCA_024641835.1 Deltaproteobacteria bacterium | reverse complement strand
GATGTGGTGGCCACCATCTTTACCGGCACCGGAGACAGGGCCTTCTGCACAGGAGGAAATGTCAAGGAATATGCCGAATACTACACCCGGAGGCCTAAAGAGTATGCCGATTACGTGGATCTTTTTTCCGGCATGGTGGATGCGATACTCAAGTGCCGGACACCCGTCATCTGCCGGTGCAATGGGATGAGAATTGCGGGCGGCCAGGAGATCGGGCAAGCCTGTGACTTGACCGTGGCAGCCGATACCGCCAATTTCGGACAGGCGGGGACCCGTCACGGGTCCGTCCCTGACGGTGGTTCGACGGACTTCCTGCACTGGAATCTGAGCATGGAACAGGCCATGTGGAACTGTATCTCCAACGAACAGTGGAGTGCCTATAAGATGGAAAGACTGGGGCTGATCACCAAGGCGATTCCCATTAAGAAGGATGCAGAGGGCAACTGGGTCCCCAACCCCTTTGTTCACACGGACACTTATGTAAAAAATGGTCAAATTGTTTACGGAGAATTCAAGACTGGCAAAGATCAGGAGGAGGCCAAAGCGCTGTTCAAGAAGCTGACGACCGATTTCAGCCAGCTTGATGGTTACATCAACAACATGGTCTGGACCCTGGCAAACCTGATGCCCCTGTGTCTGATGAAAGCCGTGGAGACCATGAGGATCAAGAAGAGATTCTTTTGGGACGCCAACAAGGTTTCGGGAATGTATGGCCTGGCCTCTAACATGAATGCGGAGGCCTGGCTGGGTTTCAACGCTTTTAACAGCCAGAAAATTACCGGGTCAAGCGTGGTCGACTTTATTGAACTGCGACGTCAATATGCCAAGGGCCACATATATGACGACGAGCTGGCTGAAATGGTTTTTTTCCCCCCGAAGAAATAGACGAAATCCGATCTGAACGCCCGCTAATGGCGCTGTTTGGGAGGCAGCAGGATCATGTCTTTCAAGGATATACTTGTGTCTGAAGAAGACGGGATGGGCATTGTCACGATTAATCGCCCCAAGAAGTACAATGCCCTCAGCGTTGATACCGAAGCAGAGATTGGAACTGCCTTTGAAGAGTTTGAAGAGAAAGGGACTAGAGGAGTGCTTATAACTGGATCAGGAGATAAGGCATTCTCTTCCGGGGCGGACATCGTTCCCTATCTTGAGATGGACCTGGTCAAATCAATCGCCTACCTGAAAAAACTCAGAGAAGTCCTACGAAAGATAGAAAATTTCGGCAGGCCGGTTGTCGCTGCCATCAACGGTCTCTGCCTGGGCGGAGGGCTGGAACTTGCGCTTGCCTGTCACTTCAGGATTTCATCGGAGAAGGCGGTTTTCGGTTTTCCTGAAATCAACGTGGGCGTGTTTCCGGCAAATGGAGGCGGTCAGCGATTGGCCAGACTTGTAGGGAAAGGGCGGGCCTTGTGGTATGTGGCCACCGGTGAACAGATCAAGGCGGAAGAGGCACTGAATCTGGGAATTGTCCATAAGCTTGTTCCCCATGAAAAGCTTATGGATACCTGCAGGAATTTTCTTACGGATAATCTTTTCAAGAAATCTCCCACGGCACTTTGGGCAATCATCACCTCCTTGAATAAGGGCCCGGAAATGGACCTGGATTCTGCCTGCCAACTGGACGCGGATCTATCCTCCATCTGTATGGGAACTCAGGATTTCAAGGAGGGCGTAACAGCCTTTGTAGAGAAACGCAAGCCCCAATTCAAAGGGGCTTAGTTTCGGTGGCGTGGAAGGCATTTTGGGAAAATCGAGTGAGGTCGTGATGAACATGAACGATGTCGTATGTGTGAGTGCGTGTAGAACCGCAATGGGCAGGTTCGGGGGCAAGTTAAGGGACTTTAGCGTGCACAAGTTGGGAGCCGCCGTCATCTCAGAAGGCCTTAAACGTGCAGGAATAGAGGGAAGGGACGTGGATGAGGTGGTGGTTGGGCACTGCCGCCAGGCGGCCAATGGCCCAAACCCGGCCAAGATTGCCTCCGTGTTGGGCGGCATTCCACAGGACGTGCACGCGTTGACTATCAACAATGCCTGTCCTTCGGGTATGAAGGCCACGATCATCGGCGCCCAGAACATCCTTTTAGGGGATATCCGTACCGCGATGATTGTAGGCATGGAGAGCATGAGCACCATTCCCTACCTGCTGAGGACGGGCAGGTGGAATGGCTTTCGGATGGGGGACCAGGTCCTACAGGATGGGTGGAATGACACCCGTGATATGGTCTGTGACTTGCTCATGGGTCAGACTGCAGAGAACCTGGTGGAAAAGTACAAGCTCACAAGGCAGGAACAGGACGAATTTGCCCTCAGCAGCCATCAGAAAGCGGCCAAGGCCCAGGACGAGGGGTGGTTTGGTGAGGAGATCGCTCCGGTTGTGATACCGGCAACGAGGAGAACGCCTGAGGAAGTTTTCGATAAGGACGAACCCATACGTAGAGACACGTCCCTGGAGCAGATGGCCAAATTGCCTGCCGTATTTAAAGAAGGGGGTTCCGTTACCGCTGGGAATTCATGCGGCATGAGCGATGGATCGAGCAGCCTGCTCCTGATGTCAAGGGAGAAGGCAAAGACGGCGGGGATAAAGCCGCTTTTTTCCCTATTGGGCTACGCCTCCGTAGGTGTTGAGAATGCCTACATGGGTGAGGGACCGGGGGTTGCAATACCAAAGGCCCTTAAGAAGGCGGGCATGGCCCTTGGTGAAATGGACCTGATTGAAGTAAACGAAGCATTTGCTGCCCAGATTCTTGCGAACGAAAGGGTTCTTTCCTGGGATCGTTCCAAGCTGAATGTCCATGGTGGGGCAATCGCCTTAGGACACCCCACGGGCGAGAGTGGTGTAAGGATTACGGTAACCCTCTATCATGCTCTAAAGCGGCTGGATCAGGAGATAGGAATAGCAAGTATCTGCGGTGGGACGGGTGTGGCCTGCGCAGTGATCATAAAACGGGAGAATTAACATTCTCTTGAAGGGAGGTATCCATGGAGGAGAAAGTGATTTGCCCCTGGTGTGAGAAGAAAGCCCTGCCAGAGTTGAAAATTTTAGAAGGGGCCAACGGACTCGTGAAAGAGAGAAGGTGTGATCAGTGCGGGAAACTGCTCGCCGCCTATCTTGATGGTGAAGGGGGTTTTTTGAAAGGGATCCGAAGATTCGAAAATTGAGTTTTTGATTATACGGTTGCGGGGTCAATAATGGCTAAAGTGGAGAAAAAAGAGGAACAGGCTGCCCAGCTGGCAGAAGCTACGCTGACAGATGAGTGGATAACCGCATGGGAGGACCGGATAGGATTAGACCTTCGGGTCAACAATGTCTTCAATCGCAATGCATCCTATGAGGCCATAAGAAATTTTGCTAATGGAATTGGGGATGCGAACCCGCTCTACCGAGACGAGGAATATGCCAAAGGGACAAAATACGGCGGCCTCATAGCGTCTCCTGCATGGGTGGCGAGTGTATTTCCCCACTGGGTGCTCCAGGGGCTACCCGGGATTCATGCCGATCACTCAGCGTCGGACTGGGAGTTTTTGCGGCCCGTATACGTGAATGACCGAATTACTCCCAAGTGTAAATTTGTGGGGTTTGATGTCCGAACCAGCAAATTCGCCGGGAAGACGGTATTCGAGTATCAGAGATTTGAGTACTGGAATCAGCGGGAAGAGTTGGTCTCACGGGGATACAATCTGCTTGTGAGATACGAAAGGCAAACAGCGAAGAAGCAGACAGCCGAGGGGAAGGGGAAATATGATCACATAGAGGTCCCTCACCCTTGGACCCCTGTAGACCAGGAAAAGGTGGATCGGGATTGCCTCTCGGAAGAAGTGCGAGGATCGAACAGGCGTTACTGGGAAGAGGTGAATGTGGGAGATGAGCTACCGCCCGTGGTGAAGGGGATATTCGGTTTGACCGATATGATCGCGTACTGTGTAGGGGCGGCGCCTGTGCAGCTCGCAGCCCATATTGTTCAACTCAAGGCGTATAAAGAACATCCTGCCTGGGCGTTTCGAGATCCTGTACTCGGGTCATGGGAGCCAGTCTACGGGGTTCACTACCTGGTTTCGGCGGCTAAAGGGGTAGGGGCCATGTATGCCTATGACGTGGGGGTTCAAAGGAACTGCTGGATGGTCAACCTGTTCACCAACTGGATGGGAGATGAGGGATGGCTTAAATCTTGTTCGTCCCAGTACCGGCAGTTCGTGTATCTCTCGGATGCGGTATGGTTCCGGGGCAAGGTCGCCGAAAAATATGTGGATGAAAACGGGGAATACTGTGTGGACATCGACGCCCATGGTGTTAACCAGCGGGGAGATGATACGATTCCCACCAAAGCGACGGTTATCCTTCCATCAAAAGAGCATGGAACGTGGCCCGTGGAAAAACGGCTGCCCCTTGAAGAGTACCGAGGAACCGGCAAGGGGGTCTATTTTTAGTGCTGTTCCATAAGAAACCGAAGAACGGCGCCATGATCGCACAGATGAATGACCTGATTAAGGGAGGAGAGATGATTTGAGGGCATTGGAATATCAAACCTTTGCAGAGGCCGAAAAAAAATTTGACTGGAGTGAAAGATGGAAAGTCTTTGATAAGGGTCAGGAAGGACTCAACATCGCCTATGAGTGCGTGGATCGACATCCCAAAGGAAATACAGCAATCAGACTGCAAAATGATGATGGAAGCCGGGAGACCTAC
>JAHECH010000437.1 GCA_024641835.1 Deltaproteobacteria bacterium | reverse complement strand
GGATTCATCTGGATGCCATGTTCCTCTGCCGGAAAATACGTCGCGTGCGCGTTTGGAGCCGTAACCCTGAACATGTTCGCAGGTTCGCCGAGCGCGAATCCCAGAGTCATGGGATCACAGTGGAGCCGATGGACACGGTCAAGGCAGCCGTGGAGGGAGCGGACATCATCTGCACCACGACAGCATCACCGACACCAATCCTCCTTGGCGAATATTTGTCCCCCGGAGCCCATATCAATGCAGTCGGGTCAAGCGTCCCTTCCGCCCGGGAGCTGGATACAGCCGCTGTGGTTAGATCCCGGCTCTTTGTGGACCGCCGAGAGTCCACATTGAATGAGGCTGGTGATTTTCTTTTTCCGAAGAAAGAAGGAGTTATCGGTGATGATCACATCCAGGGAGAAATCGGGGAACTCCTTATCAGCAAGATCCAGGGCAGGAAGACGCGAGAGGAGATTACCCTGTTCAAATCTCTTGGCCTTGCAGTCGAAGATGTTGCCTCCGCGAACCACATCTATCGGAAGGCCATAGAAAAAGGCGTGGGGACTCTGGTGGAGCTGGGCGGCCGGAGGCACGAATAAAAAACCGTACTCTTTCAAGAAAGACCCTCCAGGTAAGCCTGGATTCTTGGAGACGCATGGAGTCTGCGCCGGGTCTGAGGTCAATCAGGGCACTCTGAACGGTTTTTCATCCAATTCCGAGTTTCTCAGTTGGCGTACTGCCGGATAGATAGTGGGCGAGAAGATATGTCTCTCTGCCTTGAGACTGGCGGAGCAGGTCGGCAAAGGAGAATGGGGGTCGGAGAATCGCGGGTTGTTCTTTCTCAGAGCTATTAGTGGAACTTCCCCCTTCCCTCAATCGGCCAAACACACTCAACGATCCCTTTCCTTATGCCATAGAAGAAATCGTGCAGGTTTATTGTAGTACAACCATGGGTTGGAATGAGCTCAATCACATCACCCACATTCATGCTCTTTGCTGCAAAGGGATGCTTGATGATTCCATGCTCTTCCGCAAGACTGCTTAGCGCTAGTCTCCTGTTGTCGACTTCCAGAATAGGCATGCCAAATTCGTGAGATCTTCAATATTCTGGCTGCTATCCACGGCCACTTTAATCGCGTTATCTCTTGCCAGTTCGACCAATCTCCTGATCTTTTTCTTGCTGACGACCTGATTTGCGATCAAAATGTCCCGAATGCCTGCCCTCGCCATAACTTCTGCTTCCGATATTTTTTGGCAGGTGATCCCTATGGGTCCTTCATTCAATTGCTTAAGAGCTATGGCAGGAGTTTTATGTGTTTTCACTTGGGGTCGCAGCTTGGCGTCTTTATCCTTGAAGAATTCAGCCATTTTCGTGATATTGTACTCCAGCGCATCCAGCTCGATGAGCAGCGCAGGAGTGTCAATAAAAGACCATTTTACACATGGGCCGAAGGACGGTTCGATTTGTTGCGAAGAGCTTTTGTTCTTCGCATAGGAAAATGTTCATAGAATCAAATCGAAGACTGGAGGATTAACGATGTACCAACTCGACCGGGTTGCACTTCGTGTGAATTTAACGAATTGGGCAAGCGAAAGGGATAAACTGCCTGAGTCGCTTCCTCGAAACCTGATTGGCGGGAGAGGAATCAACTCGAGGCTCCTTTACGATCTGGTGGACCAGAGCGTTGAGCCGCTCGGCCCAGCCAACCCCCTCATCGTTGGAACCGGTCCCGTCACGGGCACCACGGTACCGACTTCTGCCCGATTCACCATCACAGCCAAATCCCCACTGACCGGAATTCTGGGCGATTCGAACTGCGGCGGCCATTGGGGCCCGTTTCTGCGTCGTGCCGGTTTCGACTTCATCATCGTGGAGGGCGAATCGGAGAAGCCGTGCTATCTTCTGCTGAGCGACGGCCGTGTGGAGATTCGGGATGCATCTCACCTCTGGGGATGCGGTACAGAAGAAACCCAGCGACTGATTGAAAAAGAGACCAGCGGCAAGGTGCATTCCATATGCATCGGTCAGGCCGGTGAGAACCTTGTCCGATTTGCGGCTGTCATAAACGGGCTGAAGAACGCGGCCGGTCGCACCGGCATGGGAGCGGTGATGGGCGCCAAGAAACTGAAGGCCATCGCTGTACTGGGGACCCAGCCGGTAAAGGTCGCCCACCCAGATCTGTTGAAGCAATTAACCAAGGCCTCCATAGAAAAAATTCGTAAGATGCCCTCCTACCGCGCCATGTCCCTCATGGGAACGCCGATGCTGGTGGAAGCGCTCAACCCCATCGGTGCATTCGCCACGAGGAACTGGCAGGAAGACTGCTATGAGGAAGCCCACAAGATAGGTTGGACCGCGCTCCAGAATTACGTCAAGAAAAGTAGAGGCTGCTACGGATGCCCGATCCATTGCGGCCACTACTATGAGATCTCCGAGGGAAAGCATGCCGGGGCCTACGGCGAGGGACCCGAGTTCGCCACGCTCTCTGCCTTTGGCGGCAGGTGTGCTAACCCGGACCTGGAGTCCATTTTGGTGATGAACCAGATGGCCAACCGCCTCGGTCTCGACACGATATCCACGGGCAACACGCTGGCATGGGCCATGGAGTGCTTCGAGAGGGGTCACCTGACAAGATGGGACCTTGACGGCCTCGAGGTCACCTGGGGCAACGCGGAAGCGATGATCACCCTGATCGATAAGATTGCCAAACGCGAGGGAGTGGGTGATCTGCTGGCCGAGGGTTCTTACCTGGCTGCGAAAAAGCTTGGAAAAGGCATGGATGCCGTCGTGCACGCCAAAGGCATGACGCTCACTGCAGGCATGACGCGGGTTTCCAAAGGGGTTACTTTCGCCACTGCGGTCGCCTCGCGCGGCGGCGACCACCTGCGGGGCATACCCAATATCGAGCAGATGCACCTGCCGCCCGAGTTCGGCCAGCGCTTCATCGGGGAACCAGGTGTGGTGGATCAACTTGGTGTGGAGGGCAAAGCCAAGATGGTGATGTGGCTGGAGCACTCCAATGCGGTGAGCGATTCACTCGAGTTGTGCAAGTTTGCCGGACCCTGGATTCAGTTGGATCAGGGCTATATGCCCGACGACTATGCCAAGCTGTTCCATGCTGCCACTGGGGTCGAAGTGACAGGCGATCAGATGATGAAGATGGGGGAGAGGGTGATCAACATCGAGCGACTGTTCAACCTACGTGAGGGCATCACTCGCAAGGATGACTCGGTTGTGGCCCGGCTGTTGGATGAGCCAAGCCCCTCCGGACCCTTCAAGGGCAAACACCTCACAAGAGCGGAATTCAACAAGATGCTGGATGAGTACTATGAGCTCAGAGGTTGGAGACAAGAAGGAATTCCCCCGAATCCTGAGGCGCTCCTTTCCTTTGACTAGGCACGGGGGCGCAAGCGTCCTGAGTTATAAATCCGTTGCCAAACTGAGCCGAGCCGGAGCGCCCCGGCTGGGTTGACTCATTCACCCCTTTTATTACTCATGACACTAAGCGGTCGGCTTTCCGCACGGGTGGGCAGTCCATCATGCCGAAGGAACTGCCCACACTACGAAAGGAAAAGGAGGTCTCGACATGGCTGTTGGCGCTGGATATGAGGCGATTGTAATCGGAGGGGGTCACAACGGGCTTGTGGCCGCGCTCTATCTCGCTAAAGCCGGCTGGAAGACGCTCGTGATCGAGCGGAACGCGAGGATTGGCGGCGCCGTGAAAAGCGGGCAAATCACGCGGCCGGGCTTTATCCATGACCTTTACGCGACAAACCAGAATCTATTCTGTGCATCTCCTGTCTACCAGCAGTTCCAGGGCGACCTGGCGCGCCATGGGTTGCGCTTCTGTGTTTCTGCAAACCCTTATTGCAACGTCTTTCCGGATGGCACGAGCTTGTGCGTTTACAAGGACGCTGAGCGAACGATCGAGCAGATGCGTCACCGCAGCCGGAAGGATGCCGATGGCTGGTCGTACCTGTACGGCCGGTTCAAGGTGTTCTGTAGAACGCTCTTGCCGCTTTACGGCACGCCTCTACCCTCTGCCCAGGCGGTTCGGGTGGTTTGCGAAGCTTTGAAAGCTGTCGGCATTGACGAACTATCCAGTATGGCCCAGATCATCTTTAGCTCAACAGGAGAATTGGGCCGAACCTACTTCGAAACAGAGGAGGCACGAGCCCTTATTGCGTCGTGGGGAATGCATCTGGATTATAGCCCCTCGGTCTCAGGAGGTGCGATGTTTCCGTTCATCGAAGCCTTCGCCGATATGGACGGAGGAATGGCGATCGCGGAGGGTGGTGCCTCATCAATAGTCGACGCTCTTGCAGGCTTGATCCGTGAGAATGGCGGTGAGATTCGCACCGAATGCGAAGTGAGACGAATCCTTACGGATGGCGACCGCGCAACCGGAGTGGAACTCGTCTCGGGCGAGAAGATCGGCGCCAGGCGCGCGGTGATTGCCAACCTTACACCGACCATTCTTTTCTCCCACCTGCTGGGAGGACATGCTCTGCCAGCCAAGGTTCGCCGTAAGGTGGAGGAGTATCGCTACGGCCCTGGAACGATGATGGTTCACCTCGCCCTTGGAGATCGGCTGCGCTGGGCTGCGGGCGAGCACATAGGTGAGTTTGCCTATGTGCATATCGGACCTTATTTGGGAGACATGGACCGCACTTACAGCCAGGCCATGGATGGAGTTCTGCCGTCAAGCCC
>JAHECH010000436.1 GCA_024641835.1 Deltaproteobacteria bacterium | reverse complement strand
GAGGGGTTGCCCCATGGGTGTGGCGTCCAGTTTGATGCAGCGGACCCTACGTTGACGTAGATGGTCCACGCCATATCGCAACAGAGCTCCCCCGATACCTTGCCCGCGGTTGGCCGGGTGGACCATCATCATACCGATCCATGCCAGTGCATTGCCATAACTCACCGTGGTGCAGGTACCTACGATCCGTCCGTTTCGCTCTGCGACAAAACAACCCTCTGGAGAAAGTGCTAATAGACGCTGCCAATCCATGATCGTCTGGTTCCATCCCAACTCAGCCCGTAATTGATCCGCCGCGGCCAAATCATCTGGGCAAAGGCAACGAATTGTGAAGTTCATGCAGGAAAAAACTCCCTTTTGGCGGACCCGACTGTAGGCAATCTATGCTTGTAGGTCAAGCACAAAGCCGGTCGAAGGAGTTACGGTTTTCTGCGGCAATGAGACTCAAGACCACTTCAAAGGTCCAGGAGATTCCCTCTCCTCCTTGCTGTGGCGGTGGCAGGGTATCACATCTCTGAGATGGTGAAGACGCGGACCCGAGAACCTTCCCTCGATATGATTGGATGTTTCTGTTTTCTCACCAGCTGAGACAACACTGAATCCCGCGGAGCAAGTCCAGTTAGTCAAGAACGTACCGCAGACCATAAGAAAAATAAGTCAACATCTTACGAACGTCCTCTCTCCCACAAGAGGGGGGTCCTGACGTCTACCCTGACTAAGAGTCAAAAGCAGACTTGACCCGTTTCCTCAGAGGCTGACTATCTCAATTCCTGATGAAGTTTCTTGAGTAACGTCCCTATCTCGCTCCTGGTGATTTCTGCCTTTTCGCCTTTGAAATAGACCACCAGAAGGTAGATCTTCATTTCGCCCGCCTTCCAGAAGTAGATGAGTCGATAGCCGCCGCGCTTTCCCTTTTTGACATCAGAGCTGGCGACCCTTACTTTCCATACCTCTTTGTTCCAACCTGGTATGGGGTCTCCAGCAGATGGATCTTCCTCTAAGGCCTTGATTTGAACAAGAAGATCATCTTTCATGTGAGGGTACTTCTTTTTCAGAGCCTTAATCGATTTCTGGAAGGTCTCGGTTAGCTGAACATCATAGGTCATCCCAGACTTCCTTCCAGGGTTTGATTCTATCTGCTCTGATATCCTCCAGACCCCTTTTGACCAATTTTTTGAATTCCGCCGATTGAGAGAGAATTTTGGTTTCTCTGTGGTCCTCGACCTCTTCCAGGATGGAAAGCATTTTTTTGTACTCTCTTATTGGAAGGATAACCGCAGTCGGGTTCCCTTTCTCATCGACGATGTACTTCTCATTGGCCGAAAGAACCATGATAAAGTTCTCCTTTCAAATGACGAAACTGACGAGCAGATTGCTCTGATCCTCATGGCCAAAATACCCCTAACTCGTTCAAAAAGCAAGGAGCTTCCGTTCATTACCCTCATGCACTCACCCAAATGAGGCCGTCCACATGATTTTCGAGGTCTGCCAGGGCCTCATAGCAAAGACGGGCTGTCGTGCCTGAGGTGATACAGTCATCCGCGAAAAGGACGGACATGCGTTGAATATCCCACAAACTCAGAAAGCCGGTATTCGACCGGGAAAGGCTGTCTTTCAAGGTAGAGGAGAGTGTAAATACCAATCACGGCACGGGGACCATTGTCGAGGTCGATGGCGAGAAATATCTCGTGGCTTTGGGCAGACAAGCAACTCAGCTATGGGAGAGGATGTGAAGGCTGGGGAAAACCTGAAGCTATGTGCACTGCGCATGGGTTGAGCATAAGGGAGGGAAGTTAACGAGGAGGCACGGACGTCCCTTCCGTATCGCTCGACAGGAGATCTATAGGATCTCATCCTCTCCACTATGTTTACAGGCCGCAGACATCCTGCTTAAGAATCTCTTCGAACTGATCACGGGTTATTTGAATTGGCTGTTCGCAAAAGATCTTGTAAGCTTCTTCCCTTTTTTTCAGATCAGGCACCTTCCTGCTGAGATAAGCCACAAGCGCATCCTCTATCAGGTCGCTCAGAGGTCGGTCCTCCTCAACGGCCCGCAACTTTGCGAGATCGATTATGTCTTCTTCGATAAGAATTTCCAGTTTTTCTTTCATTATTCTGCTCCGGGGGGACTGGGGTTCCCCAGTTGCTCGCCCTCCCCGCTGTCCTGCCCCATGCGGTATTTTATGTCATAGCCGATGATGAAATCCAGCTCCTCGAAGGTTGGGAGACCGTGATATGCACGCTGTCTTTTTCGGCCATATTGCTTGCTCTGACACATTCTGACCTATTCACTTTCTAAAGAGCGTCAGCCTGTCCCCCAAGCTGGAGCCACTCGGCCAACGCAAGGCACTCAAGCCACCAGATTCCTCTGGCCCCCTCATGTTCTCTTCAAAATCACTGCGCGATCCGACAGAAAGTCCACTTTGTCAAGAACGTCCCTCGTCCCATCTGTAATCCCGCTGCTTAAATCCTGAACACAATTTTGCAATGCTAACCAAAACTGATATCCACCTGTTTACTTCGCGGGACTACAGATAAAACCCTGTTTAGGTATCTGCACTCCAAAGGATTTCCTAATTCACAATTCAACGGGCTGTTGCCCAAATCGTCATGTGGACATTCGGGTCAGGACGATGAGGCATTTTCTTCAATACCGGGGCTCCCGGGCTGGTCTTTTCTGCGATTTATCTACGGGGGAGTTTTGCCCCCTCCCGCTGTTCCCCTCGACTTCGCTCGGGGCCAGGGGTTTCCCCCATAGATAAACCGCGAAAAGACAGCGCCCTCCCGCTAGGCATTTCAGAAAAAGCCTCATCACCCTGTTAGCCCAGCTCGAACAGGGTTTCTCTGAACGTGTTCCTAAAGCAACGGGATTTGGGCAACAGCCTGTCAAGATGCGACCCCACCTAATCACTTTTGGCAGGGCAATTTCCGGCAGGACCGCGAACAAGACTTTACCCGCGCGACAACGAGGCCGTTCGTTAGGAACCGCCCCTCGAGCCTTGGTCTACGGGCGCAAGCGTAGCCTACATGCGTCTCCTTGTAGACTACTGGCGTGATCGGTTTGACTGGCGCGCCCAGGAGGCGATGTTCAACCGGTTCCGCCAGTTCACTCTCCCACTGGCAGGCATTGACGTGCACTTCATCCACGAGGAGGGCAAGGGCCCCAACCCGATGCCGCTGCTGCTCTCGCACGGCTGGCCAGGTTCAGTCGCGGAATTCCACAAGATTATCCCGATGCTCACTGACCCGGCGCGTTTCGGAGATGATCCGGCTGATGCGTTCACCGTTGTCGCACCTTCGTTGCCGGGCTACACGCTCTCATTCAAGCCCAACCAAAAGCGCTTCAGTGTGGTGGACATCGCCGAGGCGTTCGCTTCGCTCATGACGGGCGCCTTGGGGTACAAGCGGTTCGGCGCGCAAGGCGGCGATTGGGGCGCCTTCATCGCCTCGTGCCTAGGCTACCGCTTCCCCGAGTTGATGATCGGCATTCACATCAACTTGCTCGCGGTCCGGAGAGACGTCAAGATGTTGGAAAACCCCACAGACGAAGAGCGGCGCTACCTCACCCAGCTCAACCAGTGGCTGAAGGAAGAGACGGGCTATCAGTGGATTCAGGGCACCAAGCCTACGACGCTCGCCTTTGCTTTGACCGACTCGCCGGTGGGTCTTGCGGCATGGATCCTGGAAAAGTACCGCAGCTGGACCGACTGCGGCGGCGATGTCGAGTCGGTGATCAGCAAGATTGATCGCATATAGAAGATTCAGATGCCGAACCCAACCCCTACTTCAAAGGCAAGACCCGTGCACGGGCAGATGTTTCATCGACACTGATCAGGGCACCCGCTGTGAGGGCCTCTCGGAACTGGTTCAAGACGCGCAGGATGAACGGAAGAAGCTGAGAAGGGGTGAGGTCTTGCGTGCGGACTTGAATGACGCTAGGTGAATCGGCTCCTGAAATCGCAAGAATTGCTCCGAAATCCAAGTCGTGCGTAAAAAGCACGTGGCCGTTTGCCTGAGCCCAAGATAAGATCTCTCGATCGGAAGCATCCAGCCGCCCCACCCCTGACCAGTGGGTTGCTGGCCATCCTGCCGAGCGGAGTACCTCCTCCCACTCAGGAGAAAGGTTCATATCGATAAGGATCTTCATGGGGAAGCGGATAGAACCGGCACCTCAATTTCTTCAGCACGCCAGGCCGCATAAGACAAAGCCTCATCGACATCCTCCGCTTCAAGGTAGGGATAGAGTCGAAGAAGAGACTCCTTTGTCTGGCCGGAGGCGATCATGCCCACGATCATTCCCACGGTCACCCGCATGCCACGGATGCACGGTTTTCCTCCCATGACCTGTGGATCGAAGGTTATCCTTGTCAGTGGTTTCACATCTTCCTCCCATTACTCGATGTTTCCGATCCATCATGAATTATCGGGTCTGAAACTTTTCGGCGCACTTCCATCCGGGTGAATCATACCAGAAGGCTCGAAATCCTGCAAGCTCGCTTGTACAACACTTGGTCATAGAGGCTTTTCCGGCTACTAAACGACGGAATAGGACCTGAAAAATCCTGCTCCGGAAGGACCATGAATAATCAATACTATGCCGTTGCCCCACCCCCGTGGCCCGTCAACCCTGGGCGGCTCATAGCAAATCCGGAAGCTCTTTTTATCGGAATCGCCGCGCTTTTCCATCGCAAA
>JAHECH010000435.1 GCA_024641835.1 Deltaproteobacteria bacterium | reverse complement strand
CTTGAGGACCGCCAGCGCCTTCTCCCTGACCTTTTCTTCTTCCTCTTTTGATGCCTTCTCGCTCAGGCGGAAGAGGATATGCCTCGCTCTGACCTGCTTTTTCTCCTTGAATGCATTGATGTGGTCTTCGTAATAGTCTTTCAACTGCTGCTCACTAATTTTTTGCTCTTTTTTATACACCTCAGGATCAAAAACCACGTACGCAATCTTGATCTTCTCAGGAACCCGGTATTTTTCTTTGTGTTCTTCAAAGTACTTTTCCGTGCCGCCCTGATCCACCTTCACAGAGTTCTTGTAGCGATCGGGTTGAAACTGCACGTAGCTGATCTTGACCTTTCTATTTGCAAAGGTGTACTGATCCAGGACCTCCTTGTCCGTCACCGACGAAAAAGTCATTAAGAACTGCTGCACCTTTTCCTGGAGCAGTTCCTGAGCAATGATCAATTCGAACTCCTCTGGTTTCATCCGATTTTCATCAAGCATAGCCGCATATCTCGCCTGGTCAAACTGGCCTCGGAATTGAAAAGCGGGGAAAGACATGATCTTTTCTTGAATCTCCTTTTCAGTCACACCAAGGCCTGTTCTCTTTGCCTCCTGGCTTATGAGCTTCTGTCTGATAAGGCTTTCCATGGCCTTGTTCTTCAGATCAAAAACCTTGATCAGGCTTTCGTTCCAGAGGCCTTTATACTCACGCTGAAGCTGCTCGACCAGGTTTCTGTAGGTCTTCTCGTATTCCACAGTAGAGATGACGTCCCCGTTCACATAAGCGACCTTCGCACTGGCACGGGATCTAAAAGAATAACCGAAATAAAAGACAAACACGACAGCGATGATGGCGATCAAGGCCTTGATCAGCCAGGATTTGGCATGCTTTCTCATCAGACTGAGGACCATGAAGTTTCTCCTCCCAAATCTCCTCTTATGAAAAATCCTCCTTGTCCACGATGACCAAAAGGAGGACGATTTAGCTTCCTATAGCATGTCAGCTCAGGCATGTCCATGGGAATTTACAGGGCATGAACCCAAATCCACCGCCCAATTCCAGGACTCTTCGCGGGACGCAGCTTTCGAGCAATTCCTGGTCACCAGCGAGGCGTCAGATGTAAGGCGCCGAGGAGTGACGACTGAGGCGTATCGAGATATACGCCGCAAGGAGGAGCGAGCGCCTGCCCGAGGCGGGCAGGCAGGCAACGCCGCAGATGATGCCTTGATGGTGAATCAGGGATGAACCCGCGCCCTTGACGTGAAGAGCCGACTAGCGTTAAAAGAAAGATTATAAGGGAGGTCACTTTTATATGGCTGAAGTACTCACCGGTCTTGACGTTTTGAGAGACGAGACCTGGCTGCGCCTCAAAGGATACAGGCTCGGCTTGCTTTCCAACCAGGCTTCCCTCGACCGCCAACTCATTCCGGCAAAAAAGATCATTGCTGACCTTTTGCCAGGGCACCTAAAGGCCCTATTTAGCCCTCAGCACGGCTATGAGGGTGTCGACCAGGACAATATGATCGAAACACGTCACTCCATTGACCGCGATCTGAAGATCCCCATCTTCAGCCTCTATTCCCAGATCAGAGAGCCCTCACCAGATATGCTCGACCTGCTGGATTTTCTCATCATTGATCTTCAGGACGTAGGCACGAGGGTGTACACTTTTGCCTCCACCATGCTCGGATGCATCAGGGCGGCTGCTAAGGCGGGTAAAAAGGTGATCATCCTTGACCGTCCGAATCCTCTTGGCGGTGAGATCATGGAGGGCAATCAGCTGAAGCCGGAACTTTACTCTTTTGTCGGGACGTATCGCTTTCCCATGCGACATGGGATGACCATGGGGGAGATGTCACAGCTCTTCAACGATGCGCACGGTTTGCGATGCGACATAGAAGTCGTCCGCATGAAGCAGTGGAAAAGGCGCATGACCTGGCCAGATACAGATCTTAGGTGGATCATGCCGTCGCCCAACATGCCCCTTCCCGAAACTGCACAGGTATATCCAGGCCAGGTGATTTGGGAGGGGACAAACATCTCCGAAGGGAGGGGGACATGCCGTCCTTTCGAGAATTTTGGCGCACCTTTTCTAGGCCCGAAAGCGATCCTGGACCGTCTAAGTCCCAGGGCGCGAGCTGGGTGTATCCTTCAAGAGGTCTCCTTTCGTCCCACTTTCAACAAGTGGATGGGGCATGTATGCCATGGGTTCATGATCCATGTTACGGACCGTCTTGCATATCGGCCTTATTTCACGACAGTAGCCCTCTTAAAGGCGATACTGGAAACCCATGTCCAGTCGTTTGCCTGGAAAGAGCCTCCGTATGAGTATGAATTCGAGAGGAAGCCCATTGACCTGATCCTTGGGGATGAGTCTTTGAGGAAGGACTTGGAAGGAGAAGCGAACCTGATGAACTGGCAAGAAAGGTGGGACGAAGAACTTAACGATTTTGCCGACCTACGGAAATCGTATCTCCTTTATGTCTGATCATGAACTTAAATTTCCTGGTTCTCTGAGGAGATCTGTCAGTCCCCCACGGCTTTCAAGAGTCTCTCCCCGATCTGTATGTACTCGCGGCCAAGCTTCTTCACAATCCACTCCTTGGCGCTTGGGGATTTTAGAGTAACTACAAGGAGTTCCTTGATGAGCAGGCGCTCCTTCTTATTGATCATCATGAGGGCGCCCGTCCTGTCAGCGAGGCCGATGGCCATATCGTCGCTTTCGTCCATGTTACCCTATGGTCACTTTTTTTGCCCGCCGCTGATCCACTTATCTATGGCCTCTTTATCGAATCTCCAGACTCTGCCGATCCGAATGGCAGGAATTTTCCCTTCTGCTGCGTATTTGCAAATGGTAATTTCATGTAATTTAAGATACTTAGCTAGTTCTTTGGTGGTCATGATCTGTGGCATAATACACTCCTGACTTCTCTTGGCTGGGTCAAACTCATGACTCGAAACGTTGATATTATTTATAATACCTAAACCGTTTAAAGTCAACAAAAAAGTGCTATCATTAAACAAAAATATCTCATCTTTATATATTTAGTTCTTATTGCCTTTTTCGAAGTTCTATTCTGAACAATTAAGGATAACTATAGGGTATGAAACGAAAGAATCTTATAGTGCTGATGCTCATCGCTTTCATTTGCTTGGCATCTAGCCATCCCGCCTATGAGAGAGTAAAGCGTGTGGTTGATGGGGATACGGTCCTGCTGGAAACAGGGAAGGAAGTTAGGTATATCGGGATCGATGCTCCGGAATTCGGGCACGACGGTGAATCTAATGAGTTCATGGCCGTAGAATCCAAGCGCTTCAATTACGCCCTTGTAAACAAGGCTCGCATTCGCCTTGAATTTGACCAGGAAAAGCAAGATCGCTATGGCCGCCTTCTCGCCTATGTATTCCTCGAAAATGGAGAAATGGTCAACGCGCTTATCGTAAAAAAAGGGCTTGCTCGGGTTTTGGTAGTAGAACCTAACGTCAAGCACTTTCACCTTCTTCTGGAAGCTCAAAGGAGGGCGATGACAGAGAAGATTGGCATATGGAGCAAGAGCCCCAATAGACCTGAACCCTACTACGTCGGCAACAGCAAGTCGCACCGTTTTCACCGACCCAATTGCCCTTTTGGCAAACAAATAGCTCCGGTGAACCGTCTGCGGTTCTCGAGCAGTGATCAAGCGTACTGGGAAGGATTTAGCCCATGCAGGAAGTGCAAGCCTTAAACGTCGCCTCTACTTCATGGTCTCGAGTTTCTTTTGGGCGAGTTTTGCCTCATTGGTGCCTGGATAGCTCTTGATGATTCTCTTGTAAAGCAATTCCGCGCTTGTCTTGTCCTTGATTTCCAGGAATGCCTGAGCCTGTCTCAGAAGGGCATTGGCCACTTTGTTGCCCTTGGGGTACTTCTTAATCACATCCTGATAAGCGAGAATAGCCTGTTCATATTGCTTCAGCCCCATATAACTTTCGCCGATCCAGAAATAGGCATTGTCAGCGCGGTCAGACTTAGGATAGGTCTTGAGAAAAAGCTTCAATGCGTCCATGGCCTCTTCATACTTTCCTTGTTTGTAGGAGGCCAAGGCCTTGTCATAGTCCTCAACTTCTTTGTTCTTTGGCGCCTCAGGGGTTACCGGCTGCTCCCGGCCGGCCTCTCCGGGCTTGGAAGCCGCTTGCTCCGGCGCCTTCTTCTCCTGTTGTGTTGGCACGTTAGGCCCCGGACCCTCTTGCTGTTTCTTTGCGGTCGTCTCCACCTCTGCGACCCTATCCGAGAGATCTTTCACTTTGGTTCGCATGGCATCCAGTTCGTTGAAGTCTCTCTCTACAGTGCGCTTAATCAGGTTCTCGTTTTCTTCCGTGCGTCCCGAAAGCCTCTGCACCTCTCTCTGCATCTTGTCTACATCGGCACTCATGCTGGCCACGTCACGGCCCCGCGTATCTTCCAGATTCTTGACCCGTTTGTTCAGGGCCGTGACCTGATCATTGAGATACGTCAACTCTTGGTCATACGCGCAGGAAGAAAGCGAGATGATCGAGAAAAGCACAAGAGGCATCAAAAGGTAAAAGACCCTCTGTTTCTCCTCAATCGTTCTCATGCATTCTTACCCCCCTGAGACATAGCAGAAGCCGACCTCATTTAGAGGTCGGCTCTGCATCTGGCATCTCCAAAATCTTATAACGACCCTATGCAGGGACAACTCTAAAGCTTCGAGCGGCGCGAAATC
>JAHECH010000434.1 GCA_024641835.1 Deltaproteobacteria bacterium | reverse complement strand
TCCGGGACCAAATGGTTCAGTTCAACGGATTCTATGCTCACAAAAACTGCCCTCATATCCTGCGCAGGGTAGTGGTCTGGGATCCTGAAAACGAACGGGAAATCGTTTTGCTCACCAACCATCTCAAGTTCGGAGCCAATACCGTATCGGCCATCTACAAAGACCACTGGGAAATAGAACTCTGCTTCAAGGCCTTGAAGCAGAATTTGAAAATCAAGACGTTTGTAGGAACCAGTGAAAACGCTCTTTTCACCCAGACTTGGATAGCATTGATTGCCATGTTGCTGATCAAGTACCTTCAGTTCAAATCCAGGTTCGTATGGTCCCTGTCCAACCTGGTGGCTTTCCTCCGCTGGAACCTCTTTACCTACAGGGATCTGTGGGAATGGATCGGTCATCCGTTCGATGTACTACCCATAATGCCAAGATCTGTCCAACATGTGTTTTCAGTGCCTGGTCTTGGACAGCATTTTTTGAGAGGGGCAACCTAAACTATTAACGGGGCACACTGAACCCTTAACTTATTGAAAAACCTCAATACCTGAATAAGAAATTCTCATTTATTTTGGGCAGCAATGACTTCTAATAATCTTGCAATCAGGAGGAAACCATGCTTAAAGAAAGCTCCCTCAGTGATAAGGTCATACTTATAGTTGACGATGAGCCCGATGTGCTTGAGGCAGTTGGAGGGATCCTCGATATGTGCATGCTTCATAAGGCCCAAGATTACGAAACCGCATTACAAGATCTGTTAAGCTACACCTATGACGTGGTAATCCTGGACATTATGGGAATAAACGGCTTTGAACTCTTGCGAATTGCAGTAAAGAGAGGTTTTCCAACAGTCATGCTTACCGCTCATGCTTTAACACCGGAATCCCTAAGAAAATCCATAGAACTAGGTGCCGTGTCTTTTCTGCCGAAGGAGGAGCTTCCAAAACTGAAAGAACACATCGAAGATGTTGTTTTGGAAGGAGGCAGACCCGGTTGGCAGAAGCTTTTTCGGAAATTGGAGGGATTATTCAACAAACGGTTCGGTCCGGATTGGAAAGAAAGGCACAAATTTTTCAAGGAGTTCGAGGAAAAGCTTAAGAGCAGCGAAGAAAAGAGCGAGAAAACAGCGTGACTATCTATAAGGTGCTTGCGACTATCCTTGCCGTTACAAGGACCGATAGAAACGACTTTACCACAAAAATGGGGAGCAGAATTTAAGAAGACGCAGTTCGGGTTGATCTTTCATAAGGTTGAGGTGTAGCCCATCTTAAGCAATTCTCAGGTTTTCGAGGCTAATTTTGCCCAGGAACCTGGGATAATCTCTTGAGATTACATTGGCTGGTAGGCAAAAATCGCTTGTAGTGCCGACCCACCCTCCCCTTGATTTCTTTCAGCTGTTCGGCAGAATTAGCCAACATGGAGCCATAACAACAAACTGTGGCCGAGCCCCCGGGTGTTGCATGACCGTTTTACTAGAATGCTTGTGAAATCTGGGATCATCGGACAACATAGCAGAATGCCACTCTTTTGGAGCCTGATGAGAAAGCGCGCTCTCTCGCTATTCGAACGACACCTCTATCTCAGTATGCCTCCTCACATTTACCGCGGTGTATCTTTCTCCTCGTAGAGGATATCGCCCACAAAAGCGGCAACATCCGCAATCATCCGGGCACATTTCTCAAGGCCTCCGTGATCAAAGTATTCAACTGACTTGACCGGGTCAGCCACCTCCGTTTGCGTGATGTCACGACAGTTTACCGTTCCATGTTCTTTTTCAAAATACTTTACCAGTTTCCTCATTGGGCGGATTCCCGCAAGAATACCATCCATACCCTCGGTAACATCTCTTCTACCAAATACAAGACCCAAAACAATAAGCCCTCCGGTCAACGCACCACAATTGTTGCCAGTCAGCGCCAATCCTCCGGCGAATGGGCTTGCCGCCATCATCACAAGGTTATTGTCCACCTCAAAGATCTCCATGAAAGGTTTGAGAACCGCCTGCGCGCATCCATGGTAGGTCATTTCAGTCTTAAAAACCTTTTTCCTGAGGTCTTCTATGAATTCAGATTTCTCCTTGTATTTATGCAACTTACTGAGCTCCATCGTTTTCCTCCGCTTTCCAGCAAAAATGAGAATTTAGTCCTAATATGCAGGCCACCGAAACCACACCGCCAGAGTGAGCTGAGCCAGGCATAATCCAGACCGTATATCCTCCAGCCCATAATATGAAAAATGCAGTCCGCTAAAAAGGATTGCACCACCTCCCTCTTTAAAGAATTTCGCTCCCATTTCACTCGCGACATAAAGTGTCAACTATTATAATCTTTAGTCATCCAGTCTCTTCCCCTCATAAGCTAGAACCTGGATTTTGCACCATTTTGATGAAGTCCCGTGCAAGAAATTTCTCGCACGAGGATTTCTTTCATAATCTCAATAAGTTAGAGAAAGCCTAAGAGCAGTCTTCTGAGAACCTCTAAATGGCTGGGCTTTTCAAACGTTGCTGAAAGCCTTGGCCAGAAAGCTTCTCAGGTGGAGCACAACGGCCCTCTTCTCCTACTGGGGTAACGCAGGATTTTCTTGCACTCGACGGAAACCTCATCTGAGGATGAGTGCTAAAGTAATTTGAAAATTTGGAGTGGTTCCCGATAGAACTTGATTGGGAAATAGAGAACGAAGAAAGGAGCCCCCCATGAAGAGAGTAGTACGAATCAGATTGAAAAGGAAGGCAAAACCGATGGTGGACTCCCTTCGCCGGTTTGGCTAGATTTTCCCGGTGATGGTTGCCTTGGAGTAGCGCTATGAGCTTGTTGATGGATTCAAGCGGCTTCGAACTCTGAAGCAATTGGGCTATGAGCGGTTGCCGGCAAGGGTATTGGACCTGAGGGTTCATGCCCTGAAGGAGGTCATGATTGATCTGAACCGCAATTAGGGATCTATCAGCGACATGGAAGAGGGCACGGTGGTGTACTCCCTTTGCTGAAAGGATAGGCTGAGCCAGGTGGAAGTGGCTGTTTTGCTGGGGCGTCAAAAGATTTGGGTATGTCGGCTTCTTTCTCTGATCGAGCGCTTTTTTTAATATATAATGCGGTGAACAAGGTCGTCGTCCCGCGACTTTTGTATTCATACTTATAGCCCGTAATTGCTTCACCATTAGGTAATCCTAATTATTCCTGGACACCCTCCATGGCTTAAATTGCGGACTTTTCATCGGCGCAGATAACCACACCATTATCGGGAAGTGAAAGATAAATGCCTACAACATCTGCTGCCTTCTGGGCCAACTGAGGATCCGTACCGATGCACCATCTGGGGCGTCTCTGAAGATTGATGCCGCGTTTTCGCAAAACTCGCCACACATGGTGCTCAGAAAATCACCCAATGCTTCTGAAACAAATTTGTCGGCTGCGGCGGTGCATCCGTGACCGCGGCACCAAATCTGACTCTCGGTCCCCATTGGGGCGTTGCAACCGTACACGTCTTACTCATAACCCCCAGACCCGCGGACACCGCACCATGCTTGAAAGATATACCAGCTACATATCTCTTCGTGTCAAGGCTCATCTCTATAAGGAACTTGACAGCAGGCACAACACCTCTGTAACTCCTTCGTTCAAGATCTGCCTATATTTCATACGCGATTCATCCGATCTCATCGTACTCACCTTACCAACTGCCCTCCATCAATAACCAAAGTGTGGCCCGTCACGAAGGAAGAAGCGTCGGAAGCCAAAAACAATGCCCCACATTCAATATCATCTATCTCAGCGATCCTTCCGATTGGATTACTTCTCGTTAGTTCTACACCTAGGGGACCATCCCATAAAGCCTGACTCATTTTAGTTTTTACCAGCCCTGGGGCTAGAGCATTAACCCTGATACCATTGGGTCCCCACTCTCTCGCCAGACAGCGCGTAAGGTGTATGAGTGCAGCTTTTGCAATATTGTAAGCGTTGATACCCACAATGGTTTCAAATGCTCCAACCGAAGAAACATTAATAATCGTTCCTCCGTGATCCTTCATCCATGCATGATATACAGATTGTGATACAATAAATGATGTCTTCAAGTTAATATCCATCACCTTATCCCACGCTGACTCAGCTAGTTCAGCTAGAGGCCCAAAGTGGGGATTTCCGCCTACATTGTTAACCAGTATGTTTATTTGGCCAGCCCAATCCATTGCGTCTTTAATCAGTCTCGCCCTGTCATTAGAAGCTGAAACATTGGCTGCTAAACCCAGAACTTCGCCTCCACTTTCCATTATCTTTCTTGATGCTTCCTCTATAGCGCGATTTTTCCGGCTACAAATCACCACCTTCGCCCCAGCCTTTGAGTACGCGCTGGCGATCCCTTCACCTATTCCCCGGCTGGCACCGGTAATCAGAGCTACTTTCCCTTTAAGAGAAAACTTAGAAAAAATGTCGCTATCCATGTTCTACTCCCCCAGGTGCGCGCCGATACCATCAAGTCCCTAGCTTGGGAAGAAAGTGATGCTACCCTAGGCATAGACAACTCATTCCTATCATTCTCGCCTGTCTGAGTCTGGATCCTAACTGACTCTTCCGCCACATTGATCTTAACTATGCCTGTTCTCATTCGCGATGCCCGCTACCTCCTTGGCGAATGCTACATAGGGCACTAAGTCTATCTCCCTGTAAGTGGTAATGCGCTGCGCCTCCAGCGATCCTTCGCCGTGCACAGTCCCGAGACACCA
>JAHECH010000433.1 GCA_024641835.1 Deltaproteobacteria bacterium | reverse complement strand
TGAGGTCATGGCCCTCCCCCCGGCAGCCGAAGCCCCTAACACCATGTTAATGGCAGCAATCTCACTTTCCGCCTGGATAAAGGTCCCTCCCACCTCCACCATCCGGGCCGAGAGGTATTCCGGCAGCTCACTCTGGGGCGTAATGGGGTATCCAAAATAGTACCGACATCCGACCCTTACCGCTGTCTCCGCTACCACCTGAGACCCACGCATAAACATCTTTTCACTTGGCACGATACACCTCAATCGCGATCTCAGGGCATACCACCGCACACTGCGCACATCCGGTACACCCCTTCTCGCCTTCCTCTTTGGTCTCTCTGAATCGAGCTGGATTGTAACCCTTCTTGTTCAGCACCTCATCCACCTCAATGTTCCCATTTGGGCAAAACTCGATGCATAGGTGACACCCTTTGCACCTCTCCCCGTTAATCAAAATCTTCCCCTTCGCAGCCAAAATCCCTAACCTCCTTTCTTAAGCTCATTTTCAGTGGGAGAGCAAAACCCCCTTCCTTACCCAAATACTTAAAAGTCACACACCATTGTCTTAAAAGCGGAGGACGCGCGTTGATAACTGCTCAAAAGCATCTCACAATCAACTGAGAAAGTAATATACTTCATTCCCATTGAAACGAAGCGTGAAACCTGTTTTTCTTTCGTAACAATTGTCCCCGGAAACTTTCCAGCTTTAAGGGTCTTGCCCGCCAGTTGTTCCGCATAATCTAATACTGAACGATGCTCCACCTCGCCTGGAATACCTAGGCATTTGGACAAATCGTATAACCCAATAAATACAACGTCCACTTCTTGGATTGATAAGAGGGCATCGATTTTTTCTATACCTTCCCTTCCCTCGATATGGATACAAAGAAGCTTTTCTTCATTAGCCCACTTCGTCAACTCAAAGGATCGTTCGTGAGAGTATCCACTAGCCCGTGTAAAAGGTGAAAATCCTCGATCGCCTTGCGGTGGATACTTGCAGTGCAAAACAGCTTTCTTCAATTCCTCCTGCGAACAGATATTAGGAATGTGAACACCGTGGACACCTATATCGAGAGCTCTCAATATCTCTGCTCCTAAAACACCCCCAACTCTCATGAGTGGAGATACGCCACGCGATTCGCTCGCCATTACCATCTGCTGGGCAATATCGAATGTGATAGGTCCATGCTCTCCATCAATCACCAAAAAGTCGATGTCACAACTGGCAATCACGTCAACGGAAACTACAGAGGGTATGACACACCATGTCCCCAATACTGGACTGCCCGATTCTAGTTTCTTCTTCACCCAGTTTTCCGGCCGTTTGTGCATGGCGATTTCCACGGAGGGTTAGGCGGATTTATCCTTATCCCAAAAAGCGATGGTCTGGTTTATTGGAGGTCATACCAGCAAGGAAAAATGGTGTCAACAAAAAACTTTTGACTTCTTATTTCCTTTTTGGTATACGGACCGCAAGATAAGACAGGCCGCTTATTAAGACCATTGTCTTATAAACCTCGACAATGCGTCTGTGAATTTTGCGCCTGTTCATTGTGATGGGCTTCTGGCCGTAGTGCTATAGGTCAGACCACCGAACCAATCTCCTCTATATAGGGTAAATGAAATGAAGAATATATACACACCCATTCAACCGCAAAAACTCCCGGAAGAAATCGCTCGCCGGATGAAATCCCTAATCAAAAAGGGGGAACTGTCGCCCGGGGAAAAACTTCCACCGGAGAGAGCATTGGCAGAATATTTCGGAGTTGGGCGATCCTCTGTGAGGGAAGCGTTGAGGCTTCTGGAAACTTTAGGATTCTTAGAAGTGAGGAAACGAGAGGGAACCTTCATTCGCAGCGTAAGTTCACCGATTCTATCCAACCCGTTAAAACAGATTTTGGAAGAAGACAAAGATAAGATTCTCGAATTGGTGGATCTACGAAAAGATGTGGAAGCCGCCTCCGCTTATAAGGCAGCGATATTGAGAACAAAGAATGATTTGTCTCGGATTGAATCTTTTCTCGAAAGAATGAAAAAGGGCGTCGATGAGTCTCGCTTTTCTGTAAACGCCGAAATAGGATTTCATGTGGCCATAGCACAAGCAACCCACAACCTGATTAGGGTGCATTTTGTCCAAAGCATTTTGAACTCTTTTTGGGAACACTGGGAGGTCCTCGCAGAGAAAGTGCGAACCAAAGAAGCGAATGTTAGCTTTGTCTTCAATCAGCACAAACGGATATACAAGGCGATTAGGGATGGAAATGCTGAACTATCGAAAACGTTGATGAATGAGCACTTGGTATGGACTGAAGAAAAATGGAAGGAATTTGGGCGAGAGATGTAGGTTCCTCCGAAATGTTTGACCTTGAAGCTGTTCGATAACAGGTTCTTGCTGATTGGTTTCGAACTACATATATAGGCCGCCATTGATGTTCAAGGTCTGGCCCGTGATGTATGCCGCCGAGTCAGAGACCAGATAATTGATCGCCCCTAGGATATCCTCCGCCTTACCCCATCTCCCGATAGGGATAGTCCTCAGAATCCCTTCAGCGATTTTAGGTGGTACTGTCTGAAAAAGCCCGCCGCTTTCAAAGTACCCAAGGGCGATGCAATTGGCAGTGATTCTCTTTCTGGCCACTTCTTTTGCTACGCTCTTTGTAAAGCCTATCATCCCTGCCTTGGAAGCAGTGTAGGCCGGTGTCCCCATCACACCCGTCTGTCCCACAACTGAAGTGATATTGATGATGCGGCCCCATTTACGCTGGATCATGTGTGGCAGGCAAAACCTGGTGCAATAGAAAGCGCCGGACAAGTTGACCTTGAGTACTTTGTCCCACGATTCGGGGTCGAACTGAACGGTCATCCCATCAATCGAAATGCCGGCGTTGTTGATCAGAATGTCTACCCCATAGTTGCATAAAAAACATGGATAATAAGTAGTAATGGGCTTGCGGAGCCCCGTGGATAGCGGTTATAAAGGATTTGCTCAATCAATATAAATCGCATCCAGGAGGCCACCGCAAGTGAAGTCCAGTAAAGCAGAAATTCAAGCCAAATACCACAAAATTCCTGTGATCCGTTTTGAAGATCAGAAACTGAGTTCTTTCTCAGGTTTGTTGATTTTCCAAGTACTTTTCAGACAGCTTCGTCTCAGGGACCATCTAAAGAAGTGCTTTGAGCACATGAAGGTTTCCCCCATCTTTGGACGCCACTTGGTCGTCCTGCTTCTGATTGTTCATCTTTTGCTCGGTTTCCGTCGTCTGAGGGAAGTCGACTATTATCGGGATGATCCCTTGGTTCTTCGACTGATGGGGTTGAGGAAGCTTCCTGACGCATCCACCATCTCGCGAGCCCTGTGTCAAATGGAAGGAGAAGGTGTAGAGAAAGTCCGTGAACTGTCCACGTCTATGGTCATTGAAGGACTGAAAAGAGAAGCTCTTTATCGGTTGACCTTTGATTTTGATGGATCTGTTCAATCCACCAAGGGGCATGCGGAGGGAACGGCAGTGGGTTTCAACAAGACGAAGAAGGGGGCGCGGAGCTACTATCCCCTGTTTTGCACCGTGGCACAGACCGGGCAGTTCTTTGATCTTCTTCACCGTCCTGGCAATGTTCATGATTCCAACGGAGCCGATGAGTTCATGATGCAGTGTTTCCAGAAGGCCAGAGCAGCCCTCCCCAACACTCTGTTTGAATCCCGGATGGATTCCGCGTTTTTCAGTCAAAACACCCTCGTCTCTCTGGGCTCCTCCCATGTCAAGTTCACGGCCTCTGTGCCCTTTGAACGGTTTCCGGAGTTGAAAAGCATGATCGAGCAGAGGAGCCGCTGGCGAGCCATAGACAGGGAATGGGCCTATTTCGAAAATGAGTGGAAACCCAAGTCCTGGGATACTTCATACCGCTTTCTCTTCATTCGTAAGAAAGTCAAGAGCCAGCACAAAGGTCCCCTACAATTGCATCTCTTCGAGCCCCGGGACTTGCACTTCGATTACAAAGTGATTGTCACCAACAAGACCGAATCGGCTAAGAGTGTGGTTCTGTTCCATAATGGACGTGGTACCCAAGAGACGATCTTTGGGGACGCCAAGACGGATGCCGCCCTTGATGCGCTGCCCTCTAGCCGTCTGGCAGGAAACCAGATCTTCACCCTTTGCGCTATGATGGCTCACAATCTGTCCCGGGAAATTCAGATGCTAGCATCCACTCCTGCACCTCGATCCCTCCCCAAGCGCCCTGCTCAATGGGCATTTGAGAAGCTTGACACCCTCAGACACCGAATCATTCAAAGAGCAGGTCGCCTTACAAGACCTGCCGGAGAACTCACTCTCACGATGAGTGCGAATCATGCAGTCCAGCAGGATCTGCTGCATTTCCTTGATGTGCTTCAGAAGGCAGCATAAAAAACAACAAGCAGAACCCTCAGATTTTATGCAACGTTAGGGTAAAGACAGGTAAAGTTCCTAAGCATTTGGCTCAGATCTACAATGACCTTTTTGAAAGACGACAAGAGGGAGATTACATTGACTTCGTCAGGTTTCAAGAATCACAAGTTCTTCCCTGGATTCCCAAAGCTGAAGCACTCGTTGAGTTTGTTGCTAGCTCACTAAGGAAAGAGACTATTTGATGAGATTGCCTCCTGGATCTGTAACGAGGCGGGTTTCTGTCTTGATCGGGTAAAGGGGAGCTTTTAACTACCCATCTCCACACCAGTCCCGGTGGGCCGGGATCTTCGACAT